>JAEDMF010000202.1 GCA_016303175.1 Bacteroidales bacterium | reverse complement strand
GGCCGTCCTTTTCGAACTCCTGCCCACCGTTCTCGACTATGACCTTTGCCGCAAGCTCGGCGGTCCTGTTGATAAGGTCCTCAATGGAAGCGTCAGGCATATCGTAGCGGGTTACATTGATGTAACGGTCATTGAAAGGCTTGGTCCAATGAGGGAACTGCTCAGGCATCGACCATGTGGACGGGACACTTGAGCCTCCGTTGATAACTCCCAGAAGGCCGCAGATGGTTGCTGTCTGGTTGTCCGCATCGAAACCCAGGGCGCAACCGATAAGCAGGGTCTTCTCTATGTCTCCCTGACCGTAGAGCAGGGCGAGAATGCCCATCGCTCCGTTAAGGTCAGCGTTCCAGATGGTCTTGGTCTGCTCCGGCTCATCGGTCCAGTATTCCTGCTTGATAACCTCTCGGGCTTTCTTCCAGTCCTCGGGATAAGTATGGTAGAGTTCAAGGCACTGGTCAATGGTGTGGCGGAAGCGGTCGCCCTTCGGGAGATATTCCTTGGAATGCTTTACGAGAGTCTCGATGTCGCTTTCGAAGAAGGCTTCGGAGTACATTGCTCCATAGACCACGGTAGGCGATGTTGCCCAGTCGTCGGAGGTGATGCGGGCTGCCCATTCGGAGATGCCCGCAGCGTAGGCCGGCATACCCGGTGCGGTATAGGCCCAAATCTCATTGATGAGCTGGGGGTCAATCTGGAACCAGTGCGGGTTGTAGCGCTTGTCCCCGGTGAATGGAGGCGTGAGTCCGTAATGCATATTGCCGAGGGTGGCACGGTTGGCGAGCCACACGCGGTCGCGGATATGGTACATCCAGCCCTCCCGGATCTGGGCATAGGTAGGATGGACTCCGTACTTCTCCATCATAAGGAGGTAGAGATACTCCACATCCGTGTCGTCGTCGGAGAAGGCTCCGTCCACTGCTGTCATCTTCCTGACTGCCTTGTTGAACACGAAAGGAGGTTCACCCGGCTCCTCAATGAATTTGTTTTCATACTCGAGTCCGTAGATGTTTCCGACCATCTGCCCGAGCCACGCCCCGGCAATCTTGTCGCGGAGCTGAGTATAGCTTATCTCGGCTGTCTGCGGCTTGCCTGTGCAGGAAAGTGCCAGAAGCGCTGCTGCGGCCGTGTAAAGTATTCTTTTCATTATCAATATCCTGTGTTTTGAGTCAAATTACCGGTTCCAATCCTTTCCTTAGGTATAGGTAGAATCACATGTTCATCTGATGTTCTAGGCTTGCACCACCAAGCGTCCTGGTATTTCCCGAAACGGATAAGATCCTGACGCTGCCATCCCTCAAGACACAACTCGTGAGAACGCTCGATAAATAAAGAGTCCAGGTTCAAATCGTCGGAGGCTATCGGTGAAAGTCCAGCCCGTTTTCGGATAGCAATAAACTCCGGCAAAGCAGCGGCTTCTGCAACCCTTCCCTGACGGACTAGCGCCTCTACATACATCAGCACGACATCGGCATACCTGAAGATAAAGAAATCATTATCCATACTTGTCTGATCACTCGTGAGAAGGCCATCTGTCTGATACTCCCATTTACCGATTCTGGCGCCATTGAGCTCCGGACGTCCGAGGCTGTAATTTTCCGCCGGATAATCGGGATCTATGATGTATCCATCTATCGGAGCGCCTGAAGCATCAGTCTGCTGCCCGAATATCCAGGTCTTGTCTTTTCTTATATCCCCTTCAGAATAAGTTTTGAAATAATCAGGCTGACAGATGAATCCGTCCCATCCTGCTGCTGGTATATTGTATTTTTTACAGAGCGTAACTGGAAGAGTCATTATGAAAATCACAAAATCATTGTGATCCGATTCTGTATAAACAGTACTGTACGGGATTGCAAAAATCTGTTCCGTCGAGCCTTCATTCTTTACCTTAAAGTTATCCTCGTATGCGGAAGCCAGAGTGTACAGCTTACTATCCATCACTGCCTTGCAGGCGGCTTCAGCATCTGCCCATCTGCTCGTCCCGCACCATACTTCCCAATTGAGGTAGAGCTTTGCCAAAAGAGTATTGGCCATTCCTTTGGTTACTCTTCCATAACTCTTCAAATCATTGGAATCCATCAGATATGGAAGACTCTCTATAATTTCCTCTTCTATGAAAGGGACCAGGAAATCGCGTCCTTTTTGTGGCGGGGTGGACTTGTCTCCTTTGTCAATGGAAAACGGAACATTCGCCCAATTATCAACGGCAAGAAAATAAAAGAATGCCCTCAATACCCGCATTTCGGAAATTATCATTTCTTTCCCATCAAACTCGACGCTTGAATTCATCACCTCATAAAGAACATCATTACAAGCAGCGATGCCGTCAAAGCAATAGTCCCATCCCATCCGATTCAACTTGTTGGAAGCCGGGACATTATGAGTCTGAAGCTCGTAATACCTTGGATCAACCCAGTCATTCACGCTGTTTTTCGGCGCTGCAATCTCGTTCCCCAACTGAAGGTTCAAAGTCCATATACTCTGTTCCGAGCCCCAGGCCTGAAGTTTAGTGTAGGCACGAGCCGAATACACTATCAGTTGTTCTTTGGACGAGAAGAAATTGTCCTTCGGTATGGAC
>JAEDMF010000034.1 GCA_016303175.1 Bacteroidales bacterium | reverse complement strand
CCTCCATACCATTCCTCGTATGAGTGCTCTATTCCACAGCTTTCCAGCAATTCGCTGAACTGTTTCGGCGCCTGACCGACAGTCATGTCATTAGTTCCGTTTGCAATATAGATTACTGGAAGAGCATCCTTGTCCGCCTTCATTGCAAGTTCTGTCAAAGGATTGAAAAAAGCCTGACTCATTGCATACAGACAGCAGAATTTTTCCGGATATTTCAAGGCATAATAAGATGAGCCATATCCTCCCATGGAAAGCCCTGCGATTGCACGGCATTCACGTCTCGAATCAATATGATATTTCTTTTCGACATGAGGCATAAGTTCTTCATGGAAAAAAGTTTCATAATCCATGAGGTCACAGAATCCGCCGATATATTTTTGGGCGTCGGAACTGTCCAGATAAAAGCTGTTCCAAGCCTGAGGCATGATGATTACAGTCGGAGCGATGGCTCCTTCTGTAATCATCTGTCCAAGCTCAAACACAAGAGAATTTACTTGGCCCCTTATCTGAGGAGATTCGCTCCATGCCCTGTTGTCATCTCCCATGCCATGAAGCAGATAAATGACATTGTATTTGCCTTCTTCACTGAAATCAGGTGGCAGTATGACATTGAACCTTACGGTTCTGCCAAGGACCTGACTCGAAAGTTCACGGTCTTTCAGAACCTGACAAGTCTTAGGCTCTGGAAATTCCTCGTTTGACGTTTTATTTTCGCATGAAACTGCAGTCATCATCCACAAGACAAGCGCAGCTGAAGCAATATGGCCAAAAAATCTCATATCACTGTTTATATTACAACTCAATCGGACCAACATATCTGGCATTGACAGTGCTGCTCTGAAGTACAACTGTATAGTTGCCTCCATCAAGGGAAACAGTCACAGTACCATCCAGCACCTTCTGAGCGGATGTCGCTCCATCAGTCACTGTCCACCAGCAAGTACCCCAGTTAAAGAACTGCGTTCCCCACATCTCGGTATCATATCCGATTCCGAACTCTCCAGCTCCTATGGCACCGCCTGTTGCACATGCATTGTATGTCCCGGGAGCAAGCTTACCATCGGCACTATAAATATCGAGGGCAAGGTAATTACCGGTGCCTGAATATGTTGTTGTCCACGTAGCCGAATCAAATGTAGATGAAACTCCATCAGTAGCGAACTGGAAGGTAATAAGGCCGGCATTCTGGTTGTTTGCCGAAAGGACCTTGGTAAGTTCTTTGTATTTGACCTCACCGGTAGAATTCGGATCTGTGAGGGCAGGTACTTCGCCTTCAAAGAGGCCCCAGACCATGTCTTTGCCTTCTCCGCTTACAAGCTCGATGGTCCATTTGTTTCCATTACGGCTCACGGTGACAGTACCCTCGGTGATCTTTTTCTCGGACTTTGCAACTCCGCCGGATACATTCCACCAGCAGGTGCCCCAGTCAGTGAAGAGAACTCCCCAACCGAAGATATCACCCGGGTCCCAGCCAATGCCGAAGGTACCTTCAGTGACCTGCCCACCGGCTGCAGATGGGGTATATGTTCCCTCATGGAGATAGCCATCAGCACTGTAGAGGTCAATAGCAAGGTAATGGCCTTCTCCAGTCCAGGTAGTTGACCAATCTGGATTCTGGACAGAAGATATACCTGCCTGAGCAAGATTGAGGGATACTGAAGGAGTTCCGTTTGCAAGGTTTGAAGAAGCAGAAAGCACTGTTGAAAGTTTTACAGGCTCTGGATCAGGCTCATAAACGATTGTCACCTTTGAGTTGATTTTCACGACATTGCCGTCAGCAAGCCAGACAGAGCCGCTGAAAGAATAGTCGCTGCCGTTTGCAGAGACCGAAATTCCGCCATGGTCAAGAGCAGTTGTCTTTCCGTTCTTTGTGTATGTGGAACCGCCTTCTCCGACAAGATAGAAGCCCTTCCTGATTGAAGCAGCATCAGCTGAAGAATAGGTTACTGGCTCAAGATAGTATTTGTCGCAATAGAATTTTAGACTAAGTCTTGCTCCCGCATCCTCAAGTTCAACATTGAAACAGCGGACTCCGTCTAATTTGTCTATTGAAGATGATACCAGCTCGGTTGAGTTGAAATCATCCGGCCTCTGGTAAACGCCCTCAAGCGGAGCAATCGCTGATTTGGTGCATGAGCCGAGCACAAGCGCAGCCGCAGCGATAAAAATATATTTCAGTTTCATAATTGTCTAAGATTTACGATTATTCCCAACCTTCATTCTGGCGAATGTTCTTATTCAGACGAATCTCGGTTCCAGGATAAGGAAGTTTGTTGTGTTTAGGCTTGAATCCGTAACGGGAAGCATCGTCACCATTGTAATTTACATAGCTTACGTTACCGTTTGATTCAAGCTTAGGACAGCGCTTTCCATTGTCCTTCATCTTCCTCTCAGCATCACCCCAACGGGTAAGGTCCTGATAACGAAGGCCTTCTCCGCAAAGTTCGAGACGTTTCTCAGCCTTGATATCGTCAAGGGTCACGCTACCAAGAGGAGCAAGGTGAGCACGTGTACGGATTTTGTTCACATACTCCGCAGCCTTGGCACCATTGCCTGCTGCAAGATGTGCCTCAGCACCGCAAAGCAGGACTTCAGCATAACGCATCCAGCGTGGGTTGTTACAGTCCAGGAAGAAGTCCATTCCGGAAGCATACTGTGAATATCTGTCCTGAGTAGATCTCCATTTCCACATGAAGTAGCCTTCGCTGATGATTGACTTTCCAGGAAGGATGGAGTGGCCGCGGTCCTTCATCTGGTCATAAGTCTTGATAGTACAGTTGAGACGATATCCATCTTTGCCTTCCACCTTTACGAACTCATCATAGAGGTCCTTCGTAGGGTTGAGGAAGCCCCAGCCAACTTTTGCAAGATTATCTGTTGAACCGTTCTGGTTGATAGACATACAGTCTGTTCTGTAGTGAGTCATCACACCTGTAAAGTCCCAGTTATCGAAAGCATTATTCTGATCATCGAATTTTATACTCTCGAAGAGGCTCTCGCAGTTCTGTTTTGCCCTGAAATTGATCACGTTCTCATAATCGTCATACAGATCATAAAGTCCGCTATTTACAACCTCATCGAACTGAGCAGCAGCCTCGGCATTCTTTTTCTGCCAAAGATAAGCCTTACCAAGAACTGCCTGTGCGAACTGCTTGGTAATTCTCCAGGACTTTTCATTTACGGAAGATTTCTCAGTCAGTGCCCCTGAAGCAATCGCCTCTGTAAGGTCTTTTTCAACAAGGCCCCAGAGTTCCTCTGTTGTACCGTTAGGCTTTGCATATTCTGAAGGCTCAAGTTCATGGTCAACAAGAGGCGGGTTGCCCCACATTGAAATAAGCTCGAAATATGACCATGCCCTGAAAACCTTGGCCTCAGCCCTTGCACGATTCATCACAGGAGAATCTCCGGTAACGTGACCAAGCACCACGTTTGCCTTGTAGATAATCTGGTAGTAGCTTGTGAACATACCCTGAAGCATGCCCTGATCAGTTCCGAAGGTAAACTCATTGAGCTGTTCAAGTTCGGCATTGTCGTTACGACCGCCACCGCCTGCCCAAAAGTCGTCGGTAAGCATATTCTTGCCAAGATTGTAGTTGTAGCTGAGACCTCTCATCTGGAGATAGCATGCAACAATCGCATTTTCCGCATCCTCATCAGTCTGATAGAAAGTCTCGTAATTGAGGACTCCGTGCTGAGGGATGTCAAGTCTTTTGCTGCAGGAAGACAGGGCAATAACCGATGCAGCAGCAACCATTATTATATTTCTTAATTTCATTTCAGTCTCAATTTATGATTAGAATGTAATGTTAAGACCTGCAACAATCTTCTTTGAGTTAGGGTAACTTCCCTTATCAACTCCGAGTGAGCTTCCAACACCTGTAACCTCAGGGTCGAGACCAGGATATTTGGTGAATACGAAGAAATCATCGAGAGATGCATAGATACGGAGATTATTTACCTTAATCTTGCTCATCCATTTCTGAGGGAAGGTGTAACCGAGCTGGATCTGTTTGATCTTGAAGTATGAACCGTCAAGGACACTTGCAGATGAAATGAAGAATTTATCCATGTCGTTGGCGCCTGCCTTAGGCATCGTTCCGCCTACATTGTCTGCCTTCCACCTGTTTTCTGTAAAATAGGTCAGTTTGTTGAGAGTATAGTCTGCACGGTTGAGACAGCAGTAGATATCATTTCCGATTGATCCGGTTCCGAAGAGAATCAGGTCAAGGCCCTTCCATGCAGCGGTGATTGTGATACCATAAGTAGCATCTGCCATACCTTTGCCGATCATGGTCTTGTCGCTGTCGGTGATGGCATTGTCATTGTTTAAATCCTTGAAAGTAGGGTTACCGGTTTCCGGGTCTATACCTGTAAATTCATATCCATAGAAATACCATGCAGGCTTGCCGACCTCGAAACGGGTGATGGCTCCATAGGTATGGAAGCTTGCACCATCGATTGCTGAAAGTGTAGGGTGGATGTAGGTAACCTTGTTTTTCAGTGTAGAGATATTCGCACGGATTCCATAGCTGAAGTCACCGACCATGTCCTGCCACCCAAGTTCGAACTCAAGTCCGGAGTTGACGATATTACCGGCATTCACAGGTGAGGCTGTATTGCCGACCACTGTCGATGGGGTGATGCCGCTTACGATGAGGTCCTTGGTCTCTTTTCTGAACCAATCAGCAGAGAAAGTGAGTCTGTTGTTCAGGAAACGGGTGTCAATGCCGACATTGGTCTGCTCTGCGGTTTCCCATTTGAGTTCTTTGTTGCCGGTTGCCGATGGAGCATATCCGACCTCATACTGAGGAGCATCCGAACTTGTCGGATAAGAACCAGTAGATCCGATGACAGTTGCATATCTATAACCGCCGAGACCTGCGATGGAACCGTTCTGTCCCCATGAAGCGCGGAGTTTCAAGTGGTTGAGCCAAGTGCGTGCATTTGAAAGGAACTGTTCATTTGAGATTACCCAGCCGGCAGAGACTGCAGGGAAGAAACCCCAGCGTTTATCGACAGGAAGCACGCTGCTGTCTGCTGCATCGGCACGTAGGGAGACCTGAAGCAGGTATTTGTTGTCGAATTCGTAGTTTGCACGGCCGAAGTAAGAGAGTTTTCTTGAGTATGAAGGCTCTCCACCGCTGACATCCTTGTTTGCATTGCTGACTGCATAGGCGAAATACCAGAACAGCGGGTCGTCCTTTTTGAAACCGAGACCTGCCTCCTCGTTACCGCCCTTTGAACCGCTGACACCGAATGAACGTGACTCGCTGTAGCTGGTTCCGAGCATGATGCCGAAGTTGTGCTTCTTGATCTGCTTGTTGTAGTTGAGGAAGTTCTCCCACTGCCAGTATGAGCTTGCGCTTGAGCCTGCATTCACACTGAGGAACTTGTTCTGGACCTGCGAATGTGCATAGTAGTCGTGGGAAACGCTATAGCTTTCACCACTTGAGAGGCGATAACTCAGGCGGGAGGTCACAGTAAGACCTTTGACCGGCATGAAGTTGATGAACGTGGTGCCGTTGATATTGAATCCACGAGTGTATGAATCTGAGCTGTTGAGCATGATGTAAGGGTTGACACTTTCGCTGACAACGAATGGAGATACACTATAGATATTGCCTTTCCCATCGCCGAGCATAGGAGCATGGCTCTTGTCATCGTAGATCTGCTGCATGTGCAGTGGAAGGTCATTCTCCGGATACCAAGGTTTGGTAAGCGGGTCAAGGGTAAGGAGCGAGAGCAGGTAGCCACCATATTCAGAACCCTCTGCCACTGAAGATACCTTATAATATTCCACCTGATTGTTGGTCCCTATCTCAAGCCAAGGCTTGATTTTCCAGGAAGCATTGATCATTCCGGTGAGACGGTTGTAATAGTCCTTGTTCCCGACAACGATACCATCATTATTAAGGTAAGTTCCTGATACATAGATGGATTTATCCATATCACCAGCCGAGAAGGTCAGGTTGTGCTTGTGCATGTTGGAATTCTCAAAGCCGGTCCTGATCCAGTCTGTGTTGGTCTCGAAATCCCAGTTGTTGTAGAATTTCTCAAGAGAAATGAGGTTTGCCTCGCTGTAGTAGTCGATGTACTGCTCCGAGTTCATCATGCGAGGGACCTTCGACACACTCTGGCTTGAGTACTGATAGTCGTATGTGATCTTGCCTGTTCCCTTTCCTTTCTTTGTAGTGATGAGAACGACACCGTTTCCAGCCTCAGCACCGTAGATTGCCGACGAGGCACCGTCCTTGAGGACCTCCATTGACGCGATGTCATTCGGGTCGATTCCCGCAATATCCTTTGTAAGACGGCCGTCAACAACATAAAGAGGGTCGCTTGAACCGTTGGAACTGATACCACGGATGCGGATGGATGGGGCTGCTCCCGGTCTTGCAGAAGCACTGAGCACCTGTACGCCGGAAGTCTTGCCCTGAAGGGCCTGGCTGGCGGTGGTGATGGTTCTGGCTTCCATATCCTCGGATTTCACCTGAGATACGGAACCGGTGAGGGAACTTTTCTTCTGAACGCCATAGCCGACAACCACGACCTCTTCAAGTACCCTGGTGTCAACCTGCATCTGAAGATTCATGCCCGCTGCCGCAGGAAGAACGGCTGGAGTGTAGCCGATGAATGAGAATTCCAGAATTGCGCCATTGGCGACTTCGAGTTCCCATTTACCGTCGATGTCGGTTATTACGCCGTTCTGAGTGCCTTTTTCGATGACGCTGACTCCAATCATAGGAGTTTTGTTCTCATCGATTACCGTACCGGATGCCGAAATCCTCCCCTGTGCGGAAAGATTCTGGCAGGCAAGAATGAAAAGCGATGCGCAGAGCGCTGCCTTCATTACCTGATTGATTAGTTTGGTTCTCATTTGAATTTGGTGTTGATAATTATATGATTTAGATTAGAAACCTCTTGTCGGATACCGCCTTATGAAATCCATAAGTTCTTTGTCGTGGCTGTAGCTCATCTTGCAGGTGTTGTCAAAGAACATCACGGCCCTCTTTTCGGCCTCGAAAGGCTCCCATTCCGGAAGGCCCTCGGCCGACGGTTTGCCGCAGCGTGCGAATTCGGCCCAGCAGTGGCTCATCTTCGAGGCGAGTTCCATAGCCTGCGCTCCGCCGCCCGTCATGCTCGCATGCCTGTCCGCATTATTGAATACGAAGGGTATCTCCATGCAATGGGTGCTGCGCAATATGCCGTCGAGTACAGGCGACTCCCAGTTGAACATATACATATAGACCGGAGCGGCGCCCTGAAGGGATTTGCGCAGAGCCTGCTCGATTGCGCTCGGACGGAAGACAAAGTCCGCATCGAGCATATCCGCAGGCTTGCTGCCCGGGTAGGCTTTTGCAAAAAGTTCTAGGAATCTTTCGGTTCCCTCACCATATCTTCCCTTCAGAATGCCTATAACCTCTTCCCTGCCTGCATTGCGAAGCGCCGGGACATAGGTGGTCATTGAGAATTCGTGACGGGTGGTGCCTATTATCATAGGAATATCCGCAGAAATGGCAGGCGCCTGAGGGTCGAAAGGCTGGGAAGGAAGCACGGCGCCATCTACTGTGGGAGCCCAGCCGAAGATAAAGCTTGCAACTCCATCCCTGTCAGCTTCGGCCTTAACCTGCGCTATAGCCTTCTCCCCTGCCGCAAGCAGCTCTCCATAAGGCACTTCCGAGATTTTGTCAATGCTGGACGCGTCAAGTCCCAGGTTGCGCACCGTTGCTATGCCAATTTTGCGGGAGTACTTAGATTCCATAGTGCGAAGCATGGAACCGCTTTGAACTATCGCCTTGTGGAAAAGGCCTTTGGCACAAGGGGTTGCAAGCAAGGTGGTGACCTTGCCTCCACCGCCCGACTGTCCGAATATTGTTACATTGGAAGGGTCGCCTCCGAACGCCGCGATATTGTCCCTTACCCATTTAAGTGAGGCGACGATGTCGAGCAGTCCGGCATTTGCGGACTTGGCGTACTTCTCTCCATAGGCCGAAAGGTCAAGGAAGCCCAGCACGTTGAGCCTGTGGTTTATGCTGACCACCACCACGTCCTCCGCGAAGGCAAGTGAAGTGCCGTCATAGGAAGGCAGTTCCTGGCCCGATCCCGCGGAATAGCCGCCCCCATGCAGCCATACCATCACCGGCCTTTTCCTTGAATCCAGGGCCGGAGTCCAGACATTCAACCGGAGGCAGTCCTCGCCCTGCACGCCGTCATTCCAATTGAAGGCGAAGGCGATTTCGTCATTGGCCCAACCGGAGCGCGCGCCCTGAGGCGAGACCGGACCGTACTGGCGGCAGCTGCGTATGCCCTCCCAACTGTCGGCCTGGACCGGAGCCTCGAATCTGTTTGCTTTGGCATATGGTATGCCCTTGAAAATGGTGACGCCGTCCTGAATGTATCCGGCGACCTTGCCATTTGCAGTCTGCGCGACAGCTACGGAAGAGGAGGCGAGTATCCCGCTATCCTCTCCGGAGGAGCAGCAGCCCTTGCGGGGACAGCATCCAGCCGTCGCCGTGAGAATGCCGACAAATGCAAGAAATTTCAGAATTGTTTTCATTTCGTTAGTGTACTGTGGTTTACGATTACAAATTTCACAATAGTACCTCTATTTGTCTTTCTCTTTTGTTCAGTCGGTTTTCTTAAAGGTTCAAACTGTTTTCCGTTTCGTTCAATTGTTTTCATTTTTGTTCAAAACATAGTGTCAACACCAATTATTTTGTAACTTTCAGCATTATTGATTGACCACAAATGAGAAAACTCATCATCGCCGCGCTTGCCTCAATCGGCTGCGTCGCCGCCTTTGCACAAACCACATCCGAGAGAGTCACTTCCTCCAGCCTGTCGAACAACAGGATTACCGCCATAGCCCAGGACAGCAGTGGCCACATCTGGCTCGGCACCTTCCGTGGACTGAACCGCTTCGACTCCCACGAATACCACCAGTATTTCTGCAGCAGCGACGACAACTCCGGTCTGCCGGACAATCAGATCAAATCTCTTCTGAGCGACAAGACCGGCCGGCTCTGGGTCGGAACCGTGAACGGAATCTGCAGATACAGGGATGACGATTCTTTTGACTATATTCCAATCTATGGTACCAAAAGCAACAATGTGGTGCAAATTATGGAGAGCCGCAGCGGGAAGATACTTATCAACACCGCCGATGCCATCAGCCTGTACAACAGCGAATCCGGCAACTTTGAAAGCAGGCTCGCAGTCTATTCCAACGACTGGCAGTATATGAACGGGGCCTTCATTTCGCCGGATGACAGGCTTTGGGTTTTCGGAGACAGGATATATTGCTATAACATAGACAATTTCAGACTTGAGTTAAGCATAGAGCTGTCCTGCGGCAACCCGGTTTCAGTCTGCATGGGCCCAGACGGGAAGATATGGATCTACACTGACAGAGGACTGAGCGTTTTGAGCACAGCTGAAGAAAAATTTGTTCCTCTTCCCTCCGAAATCAGTTCAAACACCGCATTCACGGATTGCTTCATCACACATATATTTCTGGTTAACAACTCTCTGCTGTTCGCCACAGAATCAGGGGACTATTATTCATACAATCCCGGCGAGCGGAGTTTTGCACGTCAGGGAGACCCGGATTTCCCTTTTGACATTCCGGAATTCAGGCTCAATGCCGTATTTGAGGACTCGGAAAAGAACATATGGTGGTGCTCCTACGACCAGGGCTACAGCATTTCCTATGCCTACAAGGACAAATTCAGCAACAATGTGCTGAATGCAGTATTGGGCAGAAAATCCGTTCTGAGCATGGATGTATGCGAAGAGAGGATCTATTTCTCCACCTTGAGCGACGGCATCTATGACTATGACCTCAGCGCCGGGGTACTCACCAGGCTGGAAGAAAGGAACATTATCAAGCGAAGGAACAAGCAATACATCTCCTGCCTAAGAGCCGGAAAGGACGGAAAACTGTGGATTGGGGCCCAGGACAAGATCTTCCTTTGCAAACAGGAGAACAGCATATTGAAAGTACTGAGGCAATGGGATTGCCCGTGGATTCTCTGCATGCAGCCCGACAGAGAAGGCAATATGTGGATCGGAGTCTCAAAAGGCCTTGTCATGAGGATAAGCGCGGACGGTGCCAGGATGGATTACATCAATTTGGGGATACCCGGCTACTCCTATTCTTTCGTCAGCGGTATCGATTTTCTGGCATCTGGAAATGTGATTGTCGCCGCTTTCAGGGAAGGACTGTTCGAAATCGACCGCAACACTCTTGAGGCCAAGAAAATAGAAATTTCCCCGGAAGACTGGCAGAGAAGCATTACAAGATCCATCTTCATCCCTTCAGCGCTCAAAACCGACAGCAAAGGGACTATATGGATAGGAACCATAGCCAACGGCCTTTTGCGCTATGACCCTTCCATTTCAGAACTCACGCCCCTTCCCGGCACTCCCTGCAGCGATATATGCAGCATAGAAGAAGACCTTCAGGGCAACCTCTGGGTCAGCACCCAGAACGGTCTTGCAAAATATGACCGCAGCGTCGGGCGCTTTATCAACTGGTTCGAAGCCGACGGAATAGGAGGCAATCAGTTCTACGACAGGGCATCGGGGATACTTGCTGATGGCTCGCTTGTCTTTGGCGGCACTCACGGAGTTACTCTTTTCAATCCGGTAGAATTGATGACGCACAGGACCGTGCCCCTCTGTTTCGAGGAACTGAGAGTGCACAACAAAACGATTTTGCCTTCAGAAGGCGGATGCATTGCAAAAGCAATGGCATTCAACCCTGATGTCAAACTCAAATACAACCAGAACAGTTTTGCCATCTCATTCTCAGCCCTGGATTACAGCGAATACGAGAGGGTGAGGTACTCCTACATGCTTGAGGGCTACGACAAGTATTGGATAGATGCAAGCAACAGCAGAGAAGCGAATTATGCCAACGTACCTTCAGGAAAATACATTTTCAAAGTCCGCCTTACAAATATAGAACAGACGGAGGTACTCGCTCAAAACAGTCTTGAACTGTCGGTCGGCAGGCCGCTGTACCGCTCCTGGTGGGCCTATACCCTGTATTTTTGCCTTGCGGCAGCAATTCTGTGTGTAATAGCCGTGTACAGAAGGCGACTGATTGTTGAAAGGGAAGCCAAGAAAAAGGCGGCTATGGAAAGGGAGCAGGAGAAGAAGGTCAATGAGATGAATATGAGTTTCTTTGCCAACATCTCCCACGAGTTCCGTACCCCGCTGACTATGATTTCCGGCCCTATTGCACAAATGTCGGAGTCCCCTGCCATTGACGATGAAGGAAAACGGCTTCTGAAAATAGTTCAAAGGAATATCCAGAGAATGCTGAGGCTTGTCAATCAACTGCTTGACTTCAACAAACTGGAGAATGACAGCCTGAAGCTGAAAGTCAGGAAAGTGGATGTGGTTTCGTTGCTGAACTATGTGGTTGACATTTTCAAAGTCAATGCACAGGAAAAAGGCATCAGTCTAGTGGCCTGGGGAATAGAGGATTCCCTCAGCGCATGGGTGGATGATGACAAAGTGGACAAGATTTGCTTCAATCTGCTGTCCAACGCGATGAAATTCACCGGCCAGGGTGGCAAAGTGGAAATCAGCCTGGACCAACTGACCAAGGATGATGCGCAAAAGCTGTTCGGGGAGTATATGGACTGCTCCTGCGGAAAGTATGTAAAGATTACGGTCAAAGACTCGGGGCCTGGCATTCCCGAGAACGAACTGGAAAGAATCTTCGAAAGGTATTACCAGTTGGACAACAATGTCCGCGGAGCCTACAACTGGGGCACTGGAATAGGACTGTACTACGCGAGAACTCTTGCCAGAATGCACCACGGATGGCTCAAAGCTTACAACAGGACAGACGGAGTGCAGGGTGCGATGTTCATACTCCTGATTCCTGCCGACGAGGCCTGCTACACCGATGCGGAAAAGGCAAAAGGAAGCGATTTCGTACAGGAAAAGGCCATTATGCCAACACTGCCTCTTGAGGATGAAGTGCAGGACGAGCATAGGCCTACCGTTCTGATTGTGGATGACGATACGGATGTGGTGAGATATATGAAGGAACTGCTGGCCACCCGTTACAATGTGATTTACAGATATGATGCGGACTCCGCCTTCCTCTCAGTCAAGAAGGATGCTCCGGACATAGTTATCAGCGATGTGATGATGCCGGGCAAGTCCGGTTATGAATTGTGTCGTGACATCAAGGGTTCTCTGCAGTTGTCGCATATACCTGTAATCCTGCTCACCGCTAAGGCGGATGTGGATGACCAGGTGCATGGTCTGGATTGCGGAGCTGACGCCTATGTTACCAAACCATTTGAGCCACAGTATCTTATGGCTTTGGTCAACTCTCAGATCAAAAACCGCGAGAAAATCCGGGCCTTGCTTTCTCAGGCCACCGAGGTGAGTTCCCTGGATGAAAACGTGCTCTCAGAGCAGGATAACGCCTTTATGAAGGACCTCTACGAACTGATGGAGAATGAACTATCCAACGATGAGCTGGATGTTACTGGAATGACCGAGAGACTGCATATGTCAAGAACGAAGTTCTACTACAAGGTGAAGGGTCTTACGGGCGAGAATCCGAGCGTATTCTTCAAGAGATACAAGCTCAACCGAGCCGCACAGCTGCTCAAAGAGCACAAATACAACATCTCTGAAATAGCTGATATGACAGGTTTCAGCACCCTCTCCCACTTCTCCACCAGCTTCAAAAAGCAATTCGGCGTTTCCCCAAGCGAATTCAGCAGGTAAGGTAGATTCTCCAGTTGCGCCAGATGTGTCCACCGATCCATAGAAGGGCCGGCTTCTTGCTGAAATACTTTGCCAGCTTGGCATCGAAATTATCGTACATAGGGCACATCTGCTGTTCGCTAACGCCACCGGCGGACTCGGCCAGTTCAACAACCGCGGAAAGTCCTCCCCGGTCGCCAGATCATCGCCTTTCCCGACCTAGGTGCCTGCGACAGATGGCGGGAGAAGGCAAAGGATTATCCCCTGCTGGACATCA
>JAEDMF010000201.1 GCA_016303175.1 Bacteroidales bacterium | reverse complement strand
ATCCAGCCGGGAGAGGACCCCAATCAGGACTGGAAACTGAAAGAAAGAGTCTTTATGGTGAATGTCACGGTGAAGTCAGGCGCTTTTTCCTATCTGGCAAAATACTCCCTTCCGGATTTTCCCCAGGGCACTGCCCAGGTTGATGTCACCAATCCTACAAATAAACGTTGGAAGCCTTCCCGTTATGTGTTCCAGCACTGGTGCGAAACATATCCCGGCAGCAAAGGTACGGGCAGCAACAACAAATATATATGGGTGACCAGTTCCGATCCCAGACTGGATGCCACTTTCTTTTATGACAAGTACATCAATCAGAAGAACAATGTGGAGACGGAAGTGTTGATGTATCCCAACAATGCAAGGGTGTATGCTCAGTCTCTCAATACCGAGGTATGCTTCAAGAAATACCTTGATCCGACCTACAACAACAATCAGGGTAATGCCGATCTGTATGTGATGCGGTATGCCGGCGTAATCCTGAATGCGGCGGAAGCGGCTGCAAATCTTTCGAAAGTGCCCGATGATACCAATTGGGCAAAGGCGTACCGTTATATTGAAATGCTGCACAAGAGGGCGCGCACGGTGGTCGAGGGAGATGGAGGAACCGGTTCTCCCCAGCCGAAATGGGAGGCCGACCGCTTCACTTCCGAGGCTGATCCTGTGCTGGCTCTTCAGGACGCAATTTTCTGGGAAAGAGTGTATGAAACTATGTTGGAAGGTCACGAATTCTATGACACACATCGCCACGGGGCAAAGTGGCTCAGCAGGGTCATTGCAAGACCGATTGAACAGTTCCTGCTGCTTGACCAACAGCGCTATTCTTCAGCAGTCAAAATACCCACAAACGCCAAGAAAGGCTATACGGCCCAGAATTTCGGTGATCCTGATTATAAGTTTCCCTCGGAGGAAGATTTGCGCAAGAGTCTCATTGCCGGTTTCCCCAATGAGGAGATGGTAATCAATCCGAACATTAACCCTTCGGACCAGAATCCTTATTTCTGGGAATGAGTTCTGAATTCGGACACTAAAGAATCCAAGACAGTATGAAAAAGCAAATGTTATATAAAACAGCAATGACCCTTGTCGGTGTCTCTCTTCTATTATCCTGCAGAAAGGATGAGGGCGCTCTCTTGCCGCAGGCCGAGAAGGTGGATGAACTTGAACTCGGTAGCGGATATGTGGATATGGGACTCTCGGTGAAATGGGCGGCTATGAATTTCGGAGCCTCCGAGGTCACTGATGCAGGAGAATATTATCAATGGGCTTGTACCGGGCCAGTTGAAGGGCCGGTGTTCGAGAAAGACTACAAATTCATAAGCGTGTCCACTGGAGACTACAACAGCGATTATTTTGTGGGCGACGATGTGAAAGCCGAAGATGATGCCGTCGCTGTCGCCATAGGAGGCGGTGTGCGTATGCCTAATGTGACAGAAGCCAGAGAGTTGGTGGACAACTGTACTTGGAGATTTGTGCGCTACAGAGGAACGGTGGGGTATGTGGCTACATCCAAGATAAACGGCAACAGCATTTTCTTTCCTTGCGGAGGATATTATGCCGATGAAGGTTTGATTAATGCCTCTTTTTCAGTCAATATATGGGTGGGCAGCATGACCTTTGAATATTCCGATCTGGCCTATGCGCTGACCGCCAGTCCCATAGTCAAGCCGGGTGCCGGCTATGCCCATCGTTATCTGGCTATGCCTCTTCGAGCTGTAAAATGATAACTCTTACACAATTTATAGTATGAAAACATTAGTGACAATTTGTTTTATGATGCTGGTGTCCTTGTGTTCCAAGGCAAATCCGGCGGAATCTTCGGCGAAAGATCCTGTTTTCATCAAGGACGCGTATGCAGTCGCGTGTGATAAAGCAATGGATTATTATACGGAGTATTACTGGTCGCCGCGCACGGGGCTGGTATATACCTGCCTGCCGGAAAATGTGCGCAAAAGCGATGATTGCGTGGATGGCATGTTCCACTGGTATCAGGGTATTCCCGGCGGCTATGGCAATGGTATGGGAGACTGTGCCCTGATTATGGGTACTGCTCTTGCGGGTACCGTTGACAAGTGGAAAATGATTACGGATAAAAAGGAAAAGGAGAGATTGGTCAGGCTTGCTGACAGGCTTGCGCAGGGGATGTTCAATCTTGCGTCTTTGCACGGCATCAAGGGTTTCGTGGCCCGAGGCATTTGTGTGGATGATGGCAAGTCTATATGTTCCCTGTCCAGCATAGACCAGTACACACACTGGGAGCATAGTCTGTGGAGGTGGGCCCGTAGCGGTATGGCAAGCAAGGATATGCTCGAAAAATACAAACGTTACGTTCTGGAAGTTGCCCAATTTATGGAGGAGAAGGTGATAGAGGAAAATGGTTGGAACTTCGGTCTTGCGGACGGCACCATCCCTGACCCGCGTGGGATATGTACAATGTGGGGTCCGGACAAGAAAGCCCACGCCGCCGCAAGGCTGCCGATGTTATATATTGCCACGTGGTATGCCACGGGAGACAAGCATTGGGCGGACATGTATGAAAAATATATTGACGATGCTATCCGTATGACCATAGTTCTCAAGGATTTGACGGAGGAACAGGTCA
>JAEDMF010000200.1 GCA_016303175.1 Bacteroidales bacterium | reverse complement strand
GGTCTCGGGGGCGACGGAGCTCATAAGGTTACCATTGCGGTAGAAAAGCTGTTTGAGCAGGATGAAGGTCAGGATGGCGCCAATCACACCCATAGGATAGGCAACTGCATAACCCAAGGCAATATCGGGAGCAGGCTGACCGAAGGCATCGGCATACGCGGCCTGGGCGGCGCCGAGACCGGGGGTATTGGTGACAGCGCCGGACATTATGCCCGTCACGGTGGTTACCGGAACCTTGAAGACATAATGAATAAGTATGGCTGTGCCGGCGCCGGCGAGGGCAATGAATACGGCCAGAAGGTTTAGTTTCAGACCCCCCGAGCGGAAACTGGAAAAGAAACCGGGACCCACCTGAAGACCGACACTGTAAACAAAGAGTATCAAACCGAACTCTTTGACAAAATGCAGCAGATTGGCATCCAGCGTCATACCGAAATGACTGAAAAGTATGCCCACGAAGAGCACCCAGGTAACACCCAGGGAAAGCCCGAATGTCTTGTATTTTCCTATCAATTTGCCCAAGGCAATGACAACTGCCAGAATGAGCACAGAATGGGCAATGCCTCCGCTCCACGCAGAGGATACACCCTCAAACAAATTATCCAGAAATTCCATACCTATTTATATTATAGCCATTTTTCGGCCAATTCCCTTACTGCGCAGCACTCCCGTAACATTTTGATGAACACATCCGCACTGCGCTTATGATAAACCTTCTTCAGCATATGGATACAACCCTGCATCTGGTTGTCCGGAAGGTCCAGAGGAATGGCCTTCAGCAGACTTCTGTTGCGTATGGTAGCCTCCGAAAGAATGGTTATCAGATTGTTGTTCTCGACAATGTCAAGCAGAATGTTGGCCTCGTTGATTTCCAGACACACATCCAAATTGAAATTGTCCACATTTATATACTTTTCGACAGCATTCCGAGCCTGCAGACCCTTGGCGGGCATAGCGAGCCTCTGACCCCGCAATTGCTCCATACTTATGGAAGTAAGGCCGGAGAGAGGATTGTCCTTGCGCAGAATTACGCACAAAATGTCCTCGAACAAATGGTGGGACTCTATCTCGTCATAGGGAGAATTGGGCTTGAAGGCAAGCACGAAATCCACCTTCCTGCGGCGCAACATATCCATAAGATCACCCATAGTTCTGTAAACTATGCTCAATCTTATGCCGGGGTACTTATGGATGAACATTTTCACAGCCTCGGTGAGAATGGGACTGAAGGAATAAGTCACACCTATCTTCAACTCTCCCGTAAGCAAATCCTGCATATCCTGAATCTGACTCTTGCAAGACTCAGCATCCTGCACGGTGCGCTGGGCAAGAGGAAGGAGTCGGGCTCCTGTCTCCGTCAGTTCCACACTGTGGGAATCTCTCTGGAAGAGGGTCGTGCCCAGTTCGTCCTCCAGTGCTTTAATCTGCTGACTCAGGGTACTCTGGGTTACATACAGATTGCGGGCAGCCTCTGAAAAATTCAAAGACTCCGCAACCCCTATGAAATATCTCAACTGTCTAAGTTCCATAATATTCCTTACCAAAAACAACGGTGCAAAGATACAAGCTTTGCACCGCATTCAAAATAAGAAACAGCGATTATTTGAAACTGTTGCTATCACCAAAACCAATCGCGCTTTCAGAATATATTCCGATATCAGTCAATCATACTCTTGTAGTACTCTACTGCCCTTTTGATGTCCTCGGAGTCATTGATATTCACCTTGGCAATTTTGGCGGACTTCCTGTTGGCCTTTGCGCCTACGCTCTTGATTGCAACATTATCGAAAATGTAGTTTACGCAACGTACAATAACGACAAACAACAAACAAAGTGAAATAATTACAAGTGCTTTCATAACCTTTATATTTTTTTAACCTTAACTTTTTGTTTTGACGGTGCAAAGGTAGGTCAGAAACAAGGCCTGATAAAGAATTAATTATGGTTTTTTCTAATAGCAGAGTTCGGTAATAATTAACGCAGGAAGCCTTTGCGGAGGCGGATACGGAAGAGACCGTCCTGACTCTGGAGCAGCAGGACTTTGCGGGACAGCACTGCAATATCCTCCAACTCGCCTGTAGTGCAGCCGGACAAGTCCAACTCCTGCATAGTCTTGCTGTGCATATTCCACACGTACAGGACGGAAGGATGCTTGGCAGTGCCGAAACCCGTGGGCATATACAGCAGGCCGTCCCTGATATCAAGGCCCTGGCCTATGGGATTGAAGCAGGGCTTGAAGGCATCGGAGGGCATATAGTCCTCAAGAAGGTAATTCTCAATGGCATCCTCCGGCTTCAGCATAACGACAGGTCCTTCATCTAGCGAAGGCAGAGGAAAAACGGCTATCCTGTGGCGGTTGGTGCTGTCAGTATTGTTCACCGTATTGCCGTAGCCGCAAAGCAAGCCTCTTTGTCTGTCCACAACCCACTGCAGGGCATATCCGAAATCTTTGTCAGTGTCATCATAGAAAATGGTCTGGACTAATTCAGAAGACTGCATATCGGGTGCTATCCTCTCCACAAAGCATAGGTCCTTGCGCCCGTCAATGGTTTTCCTGTGGCAGTGGCTGACGTACAACAGAGGAAAGGGATCGCCAGCATCGAA
>JAEDMF010000199.1 GCA_016303175.1 Bacteroidales bacterium | reverse complement strand
ACATCGACAACACCGTTGATAAAACATCTTCGGCATACACTTGGGGCACGACCTTTTACAACTGGCTTGTAAGCCTGGATGCACTGGACAAGGATGCAGCCGGCAATACAAGGCCCGACGAAGGCTGGCTTTCAGGCTCATATCAACAGTTATAAGCTCAAGCGAGATGAAATTTGCCCATAAGATACCTGAATATGCTGCGGTGTTGACTGCCCTGCTTGCCTGTGCCTGCAAACCGGTGGAGGATGTGGATATTCTTGCCGACAATATAGTCCTCAGTGAGTCCTCTCTCGAACTTGTAGCGGGAGAAAGCGCTGTCCTGAGTGCCCTCGTGCGCCCTGCTTCCACTACGGACAAGACTTTGCAGTGGTCTTCCACCAAGAAGACCGTTGCAACGGTGGACGGGGCAGGACTGGTCAGGGCCGTGTCTCAGGGTCACGCCTACATTGTGGCTCTCAATCCGGCTTCCGGCGTAAAGGCTTCCTGCCTGGTTGCGGTAAAGTCCATAGCTCCCTACAATGTATTTGTTTCGGATGAGGACGGCACACCGGTGGAAGATGAATTCTTTGTATGTCCCGGCCTTGCATTCCGCTTCCTGGCAAGTACTGATGACGGGAGACAGCATTCCTTCATCTGGGAATCCGACGGTGATGCACTTGTGGACGGCGGCATCGTGACGGCCGGGCTTGCTGCCTTTGAACCGTCGGAGGGCTACCTGCACTGTCAGAGCCAGAATGTACGTGTGGCAAGTGAGGACGGTTTTTTCGCGCAGTTCAAACTCGTGAGCAACATTTCATCGGACTTCAAATATGGAAATTCTCTTTACCGGGCAGGCTCCGTACTGTCGATGGGTGACGCCCGCACTGAAACCATCTCTCTCTGCTGGAGAGACAACAGCGGCTCCTTGACAGAATTGCCCGCCTCCCTGTATGAACTCAAATCCTCAGATATCTCCGTTGTGGGCATTGCACGCGAAGGCGGCATTTGGAAACTCACTGCTGCAGCCGGACGTTCCGGTCAGGCCGTTCTGAGTCTCCGTATGGGTACAGCAGAGACGGAACTTTGTTCGGTCAAGGTGGCAGTCAGACCCGATTATGGAGGTTCAATTGAGGATTTCCCCTATGAAGAATGGTAGGAATTGCATATAATTCAGACAACTATGAACAAATACGCAAACAAGTATATTGCTCCATCACTGGAAATATTCAATCTGGATGCAGACCAGATGATATGTGTCAGCAATGTTTCAACCATCGACAACTACAATTATACGGTTGATACGGATTGGCAATAATTTCTTATCTTTGTGCCTTCAAAACAGAATAAGATGAAGAATTTTGTTGAAGAACTCCGCTGGAGGGGCATGATACAGGATATTATGCCCGGCACAGAAGAAAAACTTATGGAGGGGCCCACGGCCGCCTACGTCGGGATTGACCCCACGGCCGACTCCCTCCATATCGGCCATATGGTGAGTATAATGATACTCAAGCACTTCCAGAATTGCGGGCACAAGCCTTACGCCCTTGTCGGAGGTGCTACCGGTATGATAGGCGACCCTTCCATGAAGAGTGCCGAACGCAATCTGCTGGATGAAGCCACGCTCGCCCATAATGTGTCCTGCATCAGGAAACAGCTCGGCCGTTTCCTTGATTTCGCAAGCGACGCCCCCAACAAGGCTGAACTGGTGAACAACTATGACTGGATGAAGAACTACAGTTTCCTGGACTTTACCAGGGACATAGGCAAGCACATCACGGTGAACTATATGATGGCCAAGGACTCTGTAAAGAAGCGTCTCAGCCAGGAAAGCCGTGAGGGCATGTCCTTCACAGAGTTTACTTACCAGCTGCTCCAGGGGTATGACTTCCTTTACCTTTACAAGAATATGGGATGCACCCTCCAGATGGGAGGCAGTGACCAATGGGGTAACATCACCACCGGTACTGAGCTCATACGCCGCATGGAGGGAGGCGAGGCCTATGCCCTGACCTGCCCGCTCATCACCAAGGCTGACGGAGGCAAGTTCGGCAAGACCGAGAAAGGCAACATTTGGCTCGATGCCGAGAGGACTTCCCCTTACCAGTTCTACCAGTTCTGGCTCAATGTGTCCGATGATGATGCCCTGCGCTATATAAAGATATTCACTATGCTGGAGAAGGAGGAGATTGACTCCCTTGCGGCAGAGCACGCTCAGGCGCCTCATCTGCGCATCCTCCAGAAGAAACTCGCAGAGGAGGTGACGGTGATGGTTCACGGGCGTCAGGAGTACGACAAGGCTGTGGAGGCCTCTGCAATGCTCTTCGGCAACGCTACCTCGGAGTCTTTAAAGGCTCTGGACGAAAAGACCTTCCTCGATGTGTTCGGCGGCGTGCCCACCTTTGATTTGAGTGCGGAGGAACTGCCTTGTGGCCTGCTCGACCTGCTGGCGGTAAAGACGGCAGTTTTCCCTTCAAAGGGAGAGGCCCGCAAGATGGTCCAGGGCGGCGGCGTGAGCATCAACAAGGAGAAGGTCTCTGACGTTGATCGTCAGGTAGGCGAGGACGACATCCTGGATGGCAAGTACATTCTCGTCCAGAAAGGCAAGAAGAATTATTTCATAATCAATGTGA
>JAEDMF010000033.1 GCA_016303175.1 Bacteroidales bacterium | reverse complement strand
CTTTAACTCCCTGAGCAGAAAAGACATAGACAAAATCATCTCTATAGAAATTGACAAAATCCGCAAACGAGTCAAAGCCCTCGGCTACAATCTCATCATCAGCAGTTCAACCCGCAGCAAGGTCGCAGAACAGGGATATAATCCGGAATTCGGAGCAAGACCCCTGCGCAAGGCCATACTCGAGCTGATAGAGGACCCCGTTTCCGAGAAACTCATCAACTCCCGCATGCGCCCCGGCGCCACTTCCGGAACAATCAAGGTGTAGGGTTCCGGATGCCACTATATCTCTATTTCGGCAATCTCCTGATGCTCCCAGCCGTTGACGCTCAAAGTGAAGAGAGTAGAGGAATAATCTATTGACATACAGATGTCATCTAGATTTTTCTTCTGCCAGTCATACCCGCTTTGCAGTATGTAATTGCCTACTGCGAAATATTTGGTTTCTCCGCCGGACTTGGGAGTTATACCCAATTTCAGGGATGCGTCCACCTGACGGGGAAGCCGGAAGGTACAACAGTACGGATTGTCTATGGCTGGCAAATACAGAAACTCCCCGGCAAGAGGCATACCGTCAATACCATAACCCGCGACCTTGCCCTGTATATCAACCACATACTCATCCAGATCCTCCGCAACAAAATCCAGGGACACACAGCAATAGTTCTTGCAGACACTCACAGTGTCTCGCATCTCCATCACGGAGGCGTCCAACTCCTTGGCATACATATACACCTGAGGACACTGCCCTCCGTGAAGAATCCTCACACCACTGTCCGCATTGACATAATGCAGGGACAAAATGGCCTCATCCACCACATTCACATAGTAGGACCCACTGCAGGAAAAACTGATATCCAAACCCTTGTGGTAGTCCTCACGGGGGACAACTCCTTCGTAGAGCTTTTCCCCGGCGCTGAATATCCCCACCCTTAGGGCGTCGCAAATCTGATTCTCCGGAGCCGACAGGTCCAGGTGCAGCAGTCTCGGGCAAGAATCCCTGTCCTCAAGAATCGAACAGGATGCAAAAAGCGCCATCAGGGCCGCAAACAAGACCATCACCTGGGCCTTGTTCCTAAGCTGAGAAGACACCGGGACTTTGACCCAAAGAGGAAAAGCCGCCGTATTCCTGGCTCTGAACTTAAAAGCCGCTGGGACGGCAAAAGGGCAGAACAGACTGAATGATTTGTCAAAAAACATAGGTAAAAGCAATTATCAGGTCATCCGGGAGAAGAAAGGCCTTGCTTCCCGATTCCAGTGTACGGCCGCATTCGGGACAGGCATAGACTGCGTATTTCTTTCCTCCGGCCCAAAAACCCAGACCGAACTCCACATTGAAATGGGGAGAAATCATATAGGAATATCCCGCATTGAGACCGGCGCCAACCCTCCAACCTTCTTCTGTCCTGGGCCTTTCCGCCAAACCGCCGACATTGTATTCCTGCCATCTCAAATCCGTACCCAGCCACCATCCCGAGAAAATATGCCAGGGCCACCACCTTGCCCCCAGGGCAGCGCTTCTCTGCCGCATCTGCATCTGGTTCCTCTCTCCCCTATTGTAGGTAAACGGATTATAGCGACCGGAAATCCCGACGGTCCAGTTTCTTGCGCAACCGTATTCGAACTGGGCATTCAAAGTTCCCAAACGGGCCCAAGTGCCGGCATTCGTACTCAATTGGAAACGCTGAGCCTGCGCATCCAGGCACAATAGCATACCCAAAAACAACATCAAACGCCACTTACAAGCCATAACGGTTGAAAGCTTGATCAATAATCCTCTTCCTGTCGGGATACAAAGAACAAAGCTCATCCCGCAAAGTGTCCATATCCACCACCGAAGGCTTCAAGGCGGCAAGTATCATACGGCTTGATATGCCCCTTTCATCAAGATACGTGAAAATCTGCGGATGGAACCACTCACCGCTGCCAAAATTGGGATTGGAACCGCCGTATCGGCTCATATGCATCAGACTGCCCAAATAATATGCCCACATTTCGCCCGTCGCGCAAATCCCGGAATCCTCCAACTGGCTGTGTCCGTAGAGAGACTCCCCCTTTATGAAACATTTTACGATATAGGCTATGTATCTGTCCCACCACGCTTTGCCGACACGTTGGAAATGGGTGGCGTGAGCAAGTTCGTGCACCGTAAGGTCAAAAATGGACTGATAGTCCTCACAATATTTGGAGCCTATCGTAACGTCCGGGCCGAAAAAGGCCACGACCATACTCGCAAGCCTGAAATAAAGATTTTTGCTCTCTTTATCCAGCACGGTACCGTGATGGAGCATAACTGCGCTCGAAGCATCAATGATATCGAAGGTCCAAATACACAAATCCGAAGGAGGCGGAGTCAGACCCAAGGCACTGTCGGAACAAGTTTCATAATACTCGTAGCACGCATTACTGACTGCACTCCTGCGGAAAAGAGCACGGTCGGAATTCTTCGTAATGACCATGGTTATGCCCTCGTTCGAAGCCTTGCCGAGGGTGGAGACGGAAGCCGGGTAAAAGATGGAATTGAATCCTATGGAAAAACCTTTCTCATTCTTGAAAATCAACCTATACCTCGGTTTTGCTGAAAAACTCTTCGGCATAGTATAATATCCCTCCCTGTCGGTATAGGTTGAGGCAAATTTCACGAACACATTACACTGTATCTTAACTCCGGAAAGCCCCGCAGGCGTGGCTCCGGCAGCCTTGTCGTCCACTATCATAATCCTGCCCGAGGGCTTGACTTCCTTCTGACCCCTGGTCCCCGCCTCCGACAGCAGGGATTCATTGCCGGTCAGGCGAAATGCCTCCGCCTCCACAGCATCCCAATCCACCCCGTCAAGTGCCTTTGAAGGGGTATCGTGCTCTGCAAGGTAACATTCCTGAAGCAGATCGTAGCGTATATGCTCCGGAAAAACGAAATCCTTGTCCACCACGGCGTACTGCCAAGTGATTGCATCCGCGGAAAGAGAGGGGTCCCTGTAATAGTCTCCCTCCTGCAGTACAGTATAGTCCACAGGATGGTCGATAAGAGACAAACCCATCTCTTTCAACATATCCAACTGGTCCGGAGTTTCCGGAAGGAAACGCACATAGTAATCGGTTGTGCGTATATCCGAAACAGATTTTGTCGGATACAGGGCAGCGAAGGCACTCTTCACATTTTCTGTGGAATAGGGATTTTCCAACTTGTTCCCGAGGATGATTTCCCCGTGCCGGACTGAATACTGATCATAGCCTCCAGATAAGCCGGCAGGCACATTCTTGCTGCAGGCGCCCAGAAGCGCAATGGCAGCGCACAGACATAATGCTTTCTGTCTCATAATCTCATTTTTCGGCAAAACTATAATACAGAAAGCGTTTAGTCCGTTTCAAAACGTTTAAGTTTACAAAAACGCCTCCCTGCACTCGCAGAGGGGCGTTTTCAATAAAACAAAATGCAGAAGGAGGAAGAAACTTGTCCGCAAATCCCAAGCCCGGGAAACTATGGCACAGGCAGTTGCAGGCCTTTCCCCGTTTCAGGTCTTTAGGAATCTTTAAAACACGGCAAGCTGCCTTTTCTCCATTGCGGACAGAAGATTGTTGGCCATACGGCTCACACCCAGACGGAAATACTCCCTGCAAAGCCATTTCTCTCCCAACACAGCCTTCACTATGTTGTAATATACTACTGCATCCTCGGCCGTGGACATTCCGCCCGCAGGTTTGAAGCCCACCATACGGCCTGTAGCTTCCGTATATCTGCGTATGCACTGGCACATCACGTATGCAGCGGCGGGCGTGGCATTCACGTTCACCCTGCCGGTAGAAGTCTTGATAAAGTCAGCGCCGGCCTCCATCGCGAGAAATGAAGCCTGGGCAATCCTCTCCGCACTCACAAGCAGGCCCGTCTCGAGAATGACCTTGAGTATGACCTTTCTGCCAGGTGCCGCCTCGTCCACACAACGACGTATGGAGCGTATTTCCTCCGAAGCCGCCTCATAATCGCCATTGAGGAAAGCGTTCAGGGCAAGCACTATGTCCACTTCGTCGGCACCGGCCTCAACCGCCATCCTGCATTCGAGCAACTTCACCTGAAGGAAACTCTGCGATGTGGGAAAGCAGGCTGACACCACCGTAGTATGCAGGGCGGGATTGTTCCTGCGCGAACTGACAAGAGCGGCAAAATTGGAATATACACAGATGGATGCAGGCAGAGGGTACTGCGGATAATCCTTCTCAAAGGCATTCACCTTGTCCACCAGAGCCGCCACCGATGAGGCTGTGTCGTCAGATTTCAATGTCGTCAGGTCCATAGCCGAAAAACAGGTTTCAAGCACTTGGGCGTCAGCTTCGTGGCCATTTTGGGCTATGAGGGCCAAAGCACTGTCAATTTCGGCCTGATTAGGCAGGAATGAATATTTTTCAAGGTAATTCATAATCAATCGTTTATCTGTACATTAATGTCGTTTTCCTTCAGAGTGCGGACCAGTTTTTCCATCGTCTGTCCGGACAATTTTTCCAAATCTGCATCCGGCGTGCTTCTGTCGAGGGTATATACCATCACAAGGCGCGGCCTGAGGCGGAGCACAAGTTCCGTCCAGGATTTCAACTCTTCCTTGTCGCCGGCAAAGTCAGGCAGGTTTTCCGACGGATTGAGCGGCCGTAGCATCATAGTCTGCAGAATGAAATTTCCCCCGAACTTTTCCATTCCTTCCACCACCTTTTCCACGCTGTAGGATGCATCTGCCGGCCGATTTATTGCGCGGGCGGCGGCACTAGTGCCGGCATCCAGCTTGAGTATGGGATTATCCACACGCTTGAGAGCCTCCAGCACATCCTCTCTATCCAAAGTTGTGGCATTTGACAGGACCGAAACCTTGGCGCAGGGCATATACTTGTCACGCAAAGCGAGAGTATTGTCAACTATGCGGGCGAAGTCAGGATGCAAGGTGGGTTCTCCGTGACCGGAAAAGGTAATGGAGTCCACCGCAATGCCCTCTTCAATGCAGGAAGACAGTTTCTGCTCAAGGGCCAAGGCTACGTCGGAAGACGTCGGCAAGGCAGTTGAACCGCGCCCGTCCCTGTTCCAGCCACATTCACAATACACACAGTCGAAATTGCACAACTTACCGTCCCGGGGCAAGAGGTTTATGCCCAGGGAAGACCCCAATCTGCGCGAGTGTATGGGTCCGAAAACAAGGCTGTCAAATCTCAGCATCTTCTTTCAGCATTTTTCTTAAATTCCTTATATCCACAAGAGAAGTATCGAGCGTGGGAAGTGCATAGACGGTATCCGGAATAAAGCGTCTCGTATTCTCTTTTCTCATACGATTCCTGTCCACTTCGAGGAGTTTCTCATCGAGCTGTTTCTTCTCCTTTTCCAACTTGGCAATAGCTCTTTTCAGCATTCGCGCATAACGTTGGGCATCACGCAGATAATGCTCCTGGCTGAACTGAAAGTCCGCGGCAGTGTGACCATACTTCTCGAAAATAGGGGCATATACCGCGCTGGTATCCGCCATACGACGTATCTGATACGGACACTTTTCCAACTGCTGATCCACAAGGAACATCTCAGCATAGATATCCGCAAAATCATCACGGGATATAAGTTTGGCCTTCCGACAGGAGCCAAGAGACAGCAGCGCCAGAAGAAGCAGCACATATGAAAGCCTCAAACGCAAAACTATCGTATCTGCGCTCCGAAGTCCTTCTGGAGCATGGCGAGTATATTGTTGACTATACGTTCTGTATCATTGTCCGTGAGGGTCTTCTCCGGACTCTGGAGCACAAAGCTGACCGCATACTGCTTCTTGCCTGAGGGAATCTTGTCTCCGCGGTACACGTCGAAGAGACCCACACTCTTGACCATCTTCTTGCCGGCGCGGACAATGCTGCGGCGAAGGTCGGAATACTGCACGCTCTCATCCAAAAGAAGAGCCAAATCACGCCTTACCTCGGGGAATTTGGGCAATTCGGCATACTTAACCTTGTTGCGGCGCACGAGCTTGAATAGTGCGGACCAGGATATTTCTGCAGCAAAGACCGGCTGCTTCACTCCGAACATTTTCGCAAAGGAAGGTTTCACAGTACCCATCTTCACGAGAATCTCTCCCGACCCGGGCAAGCTGTAACTGATGCCCTCGGAGAAAATGTCCTCAGGAGCCGCTGACTGTTCGAGGCTCCAGATATCTGCTCCTATGCGGCGCAACAGCAGCTCCACATAACCCTTCAGGGCAAAGAAGCAACCCTTTGCAGGCGTCTTGTCCCAGGTTTTATCCGCAGAACCGGTCATCACAAGTGACAGAGCCGTACTCTCCTGAATTTTGTCCAGAGTATCTGGAGTAGAGTCGGCTTCCTTGAGGCTGTACACGCTTCCGTACTCGAACAATTTCATATAGGACCTCTGGCGGTTCACATTGTATGCTATCACCTCCAGCGCTCCGGGAATCAGACTCTGACGCATCACATTAAGGTCATTGCTGAGAGGGTTCATAATCCGGACGCACTTGCCCTGAGGCAGACTGGTCAGTTTGGCATAATAGTCAGCCTTGGTAAGAGAGTTGTTCATTATCTCGTTAAAGCCGCAAGCTGCGAGGAAGTCGCAGATTTTGTTGCGCACAGCCTCGGGTTCGGGATGCTCCGAAGGGTTTACACTACTGTGTACGCTCGAAGGCAGCTCTATATTATTGTATCCATAGATGCGAAGTATCTCCTCCACTATGTCGCACTCCCTGTAAACATCTATCATATAAGAAGGTACTGCCACTACGGCACCATTCTCACCACGACTCACGAACTCATACTGCAGATAGCCCAAAATGTCCTCTATGGTCTGCCTGCCGATATTCTTGCCTATGAACTTCTCTATTCTTGAATAATCCAGCTCCACCTGTTTCTTCTTCACATCCTCCCCATAAACCTTCTGCAGGCCACCCACAATGCGGGCGCCGGTCAAGTCCACAATCAGGCGTGCGGCCCTTTTGGCGGCCCACTCCGTCACCAGAGGATCCGTACCCCTCTCGTAGCGGAAGGATGCATCCGTCTTCAAGGTATGGCGCTTGCTGGTTTTGCGTATGGACACGGGATTGAACCACGCACTCTCCAGGAAAAGTTTCACAGTACTTTCCACAGTACCGCTGTCCTCGCCTCCGAACACACCCGCTATGCACATAGGACGCACCGCAGAGGCTATAACAAGGTCACGACTGTCGAGCTTGCGCTCCACTCCGTCCAAAGTGACTATGATCTCATCCTGGGCTGCCCTGCGCACGATTACCCTTCCTCCCTCAATTTTGTCGGCATCAAAGGCGTGCAGGGGCTGGCCAATCTCCATCAGCACAAAGTTCGTTATGTCCACAACATTGTTGATGCTGCGCAGGCCCACGCTCTGGAGTTTTTCCACCATCCAGGCAGGCGAAGGCCCCACCTTCACGTTATCGAAAGTAATGCCGCTGTAACGGGGAGCTCCGTCGGGAGCCTCGACACTAACAAGAATTTCACCCTCCGCAGTGCCGTCGGACTCCGGCAAGGTCTCCAATATCTCGGGCATCACCAGTTCGCAGGGAATACCGTTCAATTTGAGGTAAGCATACAGGTCTCGGGCCACACCAATATGCGAAGCGGCATCCACTCTGTTGGCAGTAAGGCCTATCTCTATGATTGTGTCTGTCTTGAGATGCAAATACTCCGCCGCGGGTGTACCGGGCACAGCATCTTCCTCAAGCACCATTATACCGTCGTGGCTGCTGCCTATGCCCAGCTCATCCTCGGCGCACAGCATACCGAAACTCTCCACTCCGCGTATCTTGCTCTTCTTTATCTTGAAATCCTCACCGAGAACAGTACCTACCGTTGCCAGCAGCACCTTTTGGCCTGCAGAGACGTTGGGCGCGCCGCAGACAACCTGCAACAGACCGTCGGCATCCAGAAAGGCTGCATTCTGCTCCCTTTCGGGGCAGTCCCCGAGTTGAACTCTGGTTATGTGAAGATGATCAGAATCAGGATGATCAACACATTCCACCACCTGCGCCACTATCACGCCCTTGAGTCCGCCGGGAATCTGCTCCACAGTCTCCACTGCATCCACCTCAAGTCCTATTGATGTCAGGGCCTCTGCCACCTGAGAGGCGCTGAGGTCACATTTCAAGTAATCTTTTAACCAAGAATAACTGATTGTCATATTTGTATTCCGAATTATTATTTAATGTCACTATCGTCGAAGAGGCCGGCGATGAACTCGTTGCGATTGAAGAGTTTGAGGTCGTCCACGCCCTCTCCCACACCGATATATTTCACAGGTACCTTCATCTGGTCTGCAATGCTCACCACCACGCCGCCCCTCGCGGAGCCGTCAAGTTTTGTGAGGGCGATGGCCGTAATGTCCGTGGCCGCGGCAAATTGCTTGGCCTGCTGGAGAGCATTCTGGCCCGTGGCGGCGTCCAGCACCAGCAGCACCTCGTGGGGAGCGTCGGGAACCACCTTACGCATCACATTGCGTATTTTGGTAAGTTCGTTCATAAGGTCGATTCTGTTGTGCAGACGGCCTGCCGTGTCGATTATCACGACATCGGCCCCCTTGGCCTTGGCGCTGCTCACGGCATCATAGGCGACGGAAGCGGGGTCGGAGCCCATCTGCTGGCGTATGAAATCCGCTCCTGCGCGCTCGGCCCATACGGCAAGCTGGTCCACGGCGGCTGCCCTGAAAGTGTCCGCAGCTCCGATGACAACCTTGCGGCCTGACGCACCGAACATAGCAGACAGCTTGCCCACGGTAGTGGTTTTGCCTACTCCGTTCACTCCAACCACCATAATCACATAAGGCTTGATATTTGCAGAGGGAAGTTCTGCCTGCTCGGGACAGTTCTCCATAAGAGAGGCTATCTCCTCGCGAAGCATAGCGACAAGTTCGGAGAAATTCATATACTTGTCGCGTTCCACACGATCCTGCAGGGCATCCACCACCTTCAGGGTAGTATCCACTCCCATATCGGAGGCTATCAGGGCATCTTCAATGTTGTCCAGTATGTCGTCACTCACAACACTTTTTCCGCCTATGGCTCTTGTCAATCTTTCAAAGAAACCCCTTTTCGTTTTCTGGAGTCCTTCCCTAATATCGCTCATACTCTAGCTCGAAGTTAATCGTACAAAGTTAAAAAAAAAGTGCTACATTTGCGCCACTTTTCTCCAAGGATGACAAGACTGAAACACAAGTTGATGAATTTGCTGCTCGGTGCAAGCATTTTGGCCGCCGCCTCCGGTGCCCAGAGTTGCGCTGTGATGCGAGCATTTTCACTGGAGAACAAGGATTCCAGAATAAGCGCAGATTCTCTCGCTGCGGAGCTTAAACCCGAAGGGAAACTACTTGGAATGGAATATGAATGCAGCGTGGGAGGGGCCTCCAGACGGCGTATGATTGTCTATCTTCCAAAGAGTTACAACCTGCCGGAGAATGCCTCCAGACGCTACCCTGTCCTCTACCTTCTGCACGGGGCCAGAGGCAACGAAAGCTCCTGGTGCACCAACGCCTCCATCACCTCCATAGCCGATGAACTGTGGGATGAGAATCTGGCGGCAGAGTGTATCATCGTAATGCCCAATATGAACCAGTACGACAATGACGAGCAGGGAGAAACTTCAATGTTCAAGAAGCCCTTCGAATCCCTTTTCGACATGGACGGCTCGACGGACAGCGGATTCATACACGACGTGGTGGAGTTCACGGACCGAAACTTCAGGACCCTTGCTTCCAAGCAATACAGAGGCATCGCAGGCTTGAGCATAGGCGCTATGCAGGCCTTGTACATCAGTGCCAACTTTCCTGACAGTTTCGCGGAAATAGGCCTGTTCTCTCCCCTGTACAAGAACTACATCACCCACAGCGAACATTCCGACATTTACAACAATCTTGTTCAGAAACAGAAAATCCAGTTCCAAGACCCGCCCAGGACATACAACATCTACATCGGCAACTACGATTTCTTCATTGACCATATGTATTGGTATCGCCAGTACCTCTATGTCAATGGTTTCCACTACAAATTCATACGCACGGGCGGCGGACACGACTGGCGCAATTGGAAAAGCTACATCCGAATGTTCATGCAAGAGATTTTCCCCGACTGCAATCAGGCTTCAATCGGCGAATAAGCAATTTAAATTACTGTAATATCCCTGCTCTGCATCCATCCCTCGCGCCCGTCGGAGAGCCTTATATTCACCCAAGAGCCGAGCGTCTCAAGAACAAGAACCTTGCTGCCTTCGTGCAGGACAAACAAATCGCTGCCTCCGGCGGGAGCGCTCTTAACCGTACATACGGGTGACATCACTACGGCGGCATCCTGCCGCTTGGCATCGTTTTTCTGCCACAGAGCATTGCCTATGCAGGGAAGGCTCAGCAGCAGAGCAACAAGGGCCCCGAAGAACCCTGTACGGCGCCAAACGCTTTGTCTGGAAAGAAAGAACAGAGCCAGCAGTACGGCAAAAAGAGTAATGAATACCAGAAACAGCACAGCCCAGGCATCCGAACTCATCAGGCGGCTGAAGTTTCCGGCCCAGGTTTTCAGGAAGAACTCCGGCACGGCATCAATCCTGTCCTGAACTCTCTGCCGGGCAATTTCAAGATTGTACGCGGCATCCGCATTGGAAGGCTCCAATTTCAAGGCCCTCTCGTAATAAAGTATGGCTGAGGCTATATTTCCGCTCTTGAACTCTGCATCGCCTATGTTTACATATAGCTCCACCGCAGTCAATCCCATATCCTCAATGGCGTGAAACTTCTCAGCAGCAGAAGCATAATCTCCTGCAGAATAAGCATTTACGGCACTTATCCACAGAGAATCACAATAAGCTGAGCCGTCTGCGGCAAAAGTGGATGCAGAGGATAGCAGCATCAGCAGCAACACCAGAGCGGAAGCGGATTTTTTCCTTCCTGTATTTGTCTTCATATTCGAATCTATGTCTGAAATCAAATCCATCGCACTGTCATAAGTCTCCTGCATGGCATCGGCGCCTCCTGCCGGAGCATAGCGGGCAAACTCGCATTTGTCAAGCAGACCGCAGTAACGCGAAGCCAACTCCTCCGGAGCGCCAGCCTCCACAAAGGCAGCGGCAATCTTCTCCTTGGAAAGTTCGGCAACCGGCAGGTTCATCTTATCCGAGGCATAACCTAGAAGAGCCTTATGGAGTTCCTCATAGAAGGCCGTGTCCAGATTTTTCTTCAAATAGATGTTTGCGGATGCAAGACGTTTGCGCGCCACCTTGGATGCTCCCCTGGTGCGCACCATAACGGTATCGGCCCTGAACCTGCGGGTTCTGACCACGATTACGGACACGGCTGCCACAAGCAACATAACAGCAAAGAACAGACTTAAGAAAAGCGGGCTCCCTACAAAGAAGCTTGCCTGGGGACGCAATGCCGGTATCCGCGTATATATATAACGTATATCCTCCGACAGATTCTTTACATCCCTGCGGGTCACTGAGGGTATGTCAACTCCGGAAGATGTTGGGAATGAGGCATTTTCATCCTTGCTGACGTGGTAGCTCAACTCGGGTGTACGCAAGGTCACGTATTTCCCGGTATTAACATCGTAATAACTGAATTCCACAGGAGGAAGGACGAAGTCTCCGTGGCTGCGGGGGATGAAGGGATATTCGAAGGTCTTGCTTCCGGATGTCCCGCCTGAGAGAGCATCCATCTTCTCGGAGGTCTTGGTATCATACACCTCGCTGTCAGGAGGGAAATTCACTTTGGGAGCGGTCACGAGAGAAATGTTTCCCTTGCCGCTGACAGTTACTTTGAGGGATGTGGCATCGTGGACCTTCATTGAATCAGAGGGCATTGACGCGCTGATTCTGTAAGTTCCCACAGCGCCCGTGAAGGAAGCGGGGGCTCCTGCAGGCAGGGGATTCACCTTGACTGTACAGGGTTCGGACACCACACGCTTTCTCATTGTCCTGATATCGTCAAAAAAGCTGTCGAAAATGCTTCCTCCTGTGCTTACCCTCTGTTGCACAAGGCACACCAGCTCAGCCGGTTCTATGGTGATGGAGCCGGACTGCTGGGGTATGATGACCCATTTGCGAAGAACGGCTGTATTGTAAATCCTGTCCGAAAGGCTTTCTCTGCGGAATTCAATATTCTGGGGAGATTCCAGCTCTTGAGACCAGAAGCCGTTGAACTTCGGAAACTTAGCCTCTTCGAAGCCCGAAACCCCACCTCTTGTATAAAGTTTCAGGGTTGCAATTACCGGCTCTCCCTGCACCACGGATTTCCGGCTGAGAATGAGCCTCATAAACATATCCGAAGAGCGAGAATCTTCCCGGCTTTCTTCCCGACGAGCCTGCTGTCCGCTGTCATATCCGCCGTTTCCCCGAGATGAGGATGCGGCTCCGGCCCCGTCCGAAACAACCTCTATTGTCACTGCCTTTGAATATAGGTCTCCTCCGGAAACAGTGGCGTGCGCTGCCGGCATAGAAAAACGGCCTGTCCTGCGGGGCAGCAGCACATAAGTATAAGTATAGCGGGACGTGCGGGTTGTTTTGCCGTTGACTATCGAAATGGAGGTACTGCTGCCCGTCTGGGGTCCCCAAACAAGTTGGAAATCATCTGAGGGGCTCCAATCGAAGTTGGACGCCTTCTCCCCCAAGGTGAAAGTTATGTTGAACTGCTCGTTCACCCCCACAACATCGGGAGCATCCACGCTTATCTGGGCTGTTGCAGGCACTATGGCAAGCAGGGCCAGCAATAAAGTCATTATAGAATATTTATACCTCATACTCCTTTTTCTACCAATTCTTGTCCTTCTGACGGGATTTCATCTTCAAGGCTTCGGCCTTCTTCACCTTCTCCTGTGTCTCTTTCTCCTTTGCCTCCACGGCTTGCAGGAGCTGCTGGGCAGCCTGAGGTGAAATCTTAGGTTCTTCACCTCCCTGAGGAGTCTGCCGAGGCTGTTGATTCTGATCGCCGCTACCATCGCCGTTGTTCTGATTTTCCTGATTCTGCCTATCCTGCTGATTCTGATTGTCCGAGCTATTCTGGTTCTGGTTGTCCTGATTCTGCTTATCTTGATTGTCCCCGTTCTGATTGTCCTGATTATTCTGATTGTTCTTATTCTGGTTGTTCTGATTCTGGCTGTCCCCGTTATTCTGATTATCCTGACCCTGCTGGTTCTGTTGTTGGTCCTGCAGCATCTTGCGAGCGTAGATAT
>JAEDMF010000032.1 GCA_016303175.1 Bacteroidales bacterium | reverse complement strand
GTTGCGGGCAGCAAGCACGAAGGAAATTTCATTGGAATCAACCGGGTGCATCTTGCCGTCATAAACATACACGCGGATGTCGCGGGCGTATGAACCGGTCAGAGGGCCCTCGTTCATCTTGTCCATAATGCCTTTGAGGATGGCAGGCATGAAACGGGCATCAATCGCACCGCCTACAATACAGTTGTAAAACTCCAGCTTTCCGCCCCAATCCATTGTGTATTCTTCCTTGCTCTTGATATTGAGGACAAGTTCCTTGCCATTGATTTTGAAACGGTTGCCTGGATCCTCGCCTTCAACGTAGGGCACCACGAGAAGGTGCACCTCACCGAACTGTCCGGCGCCTCCGGACTGCTTCTTGTGACGGTATTCTGCCGCCGCAATCTTGGTGATGGTCTCACGATAGGAAATCTTGGGAGCTCCCATCTCCACTTCAAGCTTGAATTCATTGCTCAAGCGCCATTTGAGTATATTGATGTGCTGCTCACCCTGGCCCTGCAGAATAGTCTGCTTGAGTTCCTTGGCATATTCCACAACGATGGTGGGGTCCTCGGCGCTCAACTTGCCGAGAGCCTCGCTGAGTTTCTCGTCCTCCTTGGGATCCTTTGCCTTGATGTAGCAGCGGTACTTGGGGGCAGGGAAGCGTATGGCATTGTAAACAAGGTCGGAGCCGGGAGCCGAAAGGGTGACATTGGTCTTGGCGGCGCGAAGTTTTACCGTACAGCCAAGTTCACCTGCATTGAGCTCAGTAACGGCCTCTTTCTTCTTGCCGGCCACAACGTACAGGCTGCTGATGCGTTCTTTCTCGCCCGTAGCGGCATTTTCCAAATCCTGACCTACGGTAACCTTGCCGGTCATCACCTTGAAGTAGGCAACCTCACCCAAATGCTGCTCGACGGCTGTCTTGTAGATGAACAGGGAAGCGGGGCCTTCGGAAGAGCAGATAACGGGCTTGTGCTCCGTAGTGAACAGGGTCTTGCCCTCGGGAGACGGGGTGGCCCGCATTGTGAACTCCATAATACGCTTCACGCCTATATCCTTCTTGGCGCTGAGACAGAATACGGGATATACTTCGCCGAGCTGAATGCCGTAATTGAGGCCTGTGCGAATCTCGTCCTCCGTGAGTTCTCCTGTCTCAAAGAATTTCTCCATCAGGGTATCATCGTTCTCTGCGGCCTTCTCAATAAGGGCCTGACGCAGTTCCTGAGCCGTTTCCATCTGGTCTGCGGGAATTTCCAAATCTTCCCTCTTGCCGTCTTCTCCGGGGAAACGGTAGTATTTCATCGTGAGCACATCCACGAAGCCGTCAAAGCCGGGGCCTACATTCACGGGATACTGTACGATGATGGGCTTGCTGCCGAAAGCCTCCTTGAGCTGTTCCGTCACCATCTCCCAATTGGCCTTCTCCGCATCAAGCTGATTCACCCCTATGATGATGGGGACTTTGTAGCTGTCGGCGTAACGGGCATGAATTTCGGTTCCCACCTCGACACCCTGACAGGCGTTCACGAGCAGAATGCCCATGTCGCACACCTTGAAGGCAGAAACAGCGCCGCCGATGAAATCGTCAGCACCGGGCGCGTCTATAATATTGTACTTTGTATCCAGAAACTCTGCATACAAGGGCGTGGCATATATTGAACGCTGGTTGGTCTGTTCAATTTCGGAATTGTCCGACACGGTGTTCTTCGCTTCTACCGTACCGCGACGGTCAATCACTTTGCCTTCGTAGAGCATAGCTTCTGCCAGCGTGGTCTTGCCGGACTTCGTGCTGCCGATAAGCACCACGTTGCGGATGTTCTTTGTGGAATAAGTTTTCATACTATCAAATTTTTGTACATTTTTCTTTTCTGTTCGAAACACAAAAATAAAAATATTCCGTTACAACAAGCGGATTGGTACATTCAATTTGTAGCATTTTACCAATTTTTCACCATCATATCCTACGCAATCCATAAGGATTCTGTTCATCTTGCGCTTGCTGACGCCTATCGCGGAACACACGTCATCGAAAGTCTCATAGTGTTCGTTCTCGAGATACGCCTCAAATTTGATGAGAATTTTTTCCCTGTCCATAATCTTTATTTCCTTTTTGCGCAAAGGTATTACACATACACAATTATTTCACAGAATTTCGTCACTCACGTCACATTTTGTTATTTTTTATGTCTTTTGCTGAATTTTGTCTAAATTCGTTTTACAATGTCAATTTTTATTTGACAAAAAGACAAAGCTCATTGATATATTTTTGTCGTCATATATTTCTTACTCAGAATGGATGACAAAAATATAGCCAAAGCTCTGAAAAACCTGCGGATAAAATCCGGTTTGACACAAGATTTTATGAGTGAGAAGCTCGGAATCTGCCGTGCTACCTACAATAATTTGGAAAACGGGAAGACGGCCATAATCAACGGCCACATTTATGAGGCGGCAAAACTGCTCAAATGTAGTCCTGAAGCTATTGTAGGAGGATATGACTCCGCCGGGAATGCAGGAGAAAACTTCTACGACGTGGAAAAGGAGCGCAATTTGCTGAAAGAAAGGCTGGCGCAGGCGGAGGAAGAGTTGCGGGGACAGAAGGAGTACGCCGGCATTCTCAAGGAAGTTCTGACATATAGGCAGGGCGAGATGGAAAAGCTAAAGAGCGAGAATGAGCTGCTGGTCAAGGAAAACGCCAGGCTTGCAGAAGAAAACAAGGCACTGCTGAATAAGAGGCCCAAAGCGAAGGATATGGGAGAACTCAATAGAGAGACAGAGATAAAGGAAGAGAACGGATAAATGGCTGAACTTAAACCATATATGAGGAGCGGAAGGCTGGAGGCCGGTTGCGATGAAGCCGGCAGAGGCCCTCTCGCCGGACCGGTGTTTGCTGCAGCGGTCATACTGCCGGAGGATTTTTATCATCCCCTGCTCAACGACAGCAAGCAGATGACAGCTGCCCAGCGCGAGCTTCTCAGGCCCATCATCGAAAAAGAAGCGCTTGCGTGGGCAGTGACGCGAATCGACGTGGAAGAAATCGACAGCCTCAACATACTGTGGGCCAGTGTGACAGGTATGCAGAGGTCTGTGCTCAAACTCAAGCCGAGACCGGATTTTCTGCTCATTGACGGCAACAAATTCCGCCCCTTCGACGGCTTCGCTTACAGTACCGTAGTGCACGGAGACGCCACCTATGCTTCAATCGCCGCTGCTTCCGTGCTCGCCAAAACATATAGGGACGATTGTATGCGGGACTTGGCAAAGAAATTCCCCGAGTATGGCTGGGACAAGAATATGGGCTATCCGACGGCTGAGCACATAGCGGCCATACGCAAATACGGCTTTACAGAACACCATAGGAAAAGTTTTCACGTTAAGGAGCTGGAGCCGACCCTGTTTTAGCAGTCGCTCCCGCAAAACAGACAAGGAAGATTATGTAAGTCCGGAGTCCGCGGATAATAAACACAAACCAGATAATTTACAGATAATGGACACAGAAAGAATAGAAAAAGCCTTGGAGGAAGTTGTTCATCCGGCAAAAGACAAGAGCATAATTGCTCTGGGCATGGTAGAAAACATAGAGGCGCAGACAGACAAGGTGACGGTTACGCTGGCCTTCAGCAAACATCGCGACCCTCTGGGCGAATACCTTGTCAATGCAACACGCGCTGCTGTCATCAGAGCCTGCGGCAAAGGTACGGAAGTGGAGATCAAGACTATAATAAAGGAAGAGGCAAAACCTAAAAAGGGGCTTGATCTGACGGAGGACGAATTGAAGAGCGTAGGCAAGATAATAGGAATAGCCTCCGGTAAGGGTGGCGTGGGTAAGAGCACAGTCGCCGTAAATCTGGCAATAGCCCTGGCCCGCCTCGGCTACAAAGTCGGTCTGGCGGACGCCGATGTATACGGACCCTCAGTCCCCAAAATGACCGGAACGGAAAATGCCGTACCCGAAGCCATACAAGACAATGGCAAAGACCTGATTATGCCCATCGAAAAATACGGAGTCAAGTGGATGAGCATAGGTTATTTTTCAAGCCCCGAACAGGCCCTTATATGGCGCGGACCTATGGCTTGCAACGCGCTCAAGCAGATGATATTGCAGGTACGATGGGGCGAGCTGGATTTTCTGCTGATTGATATGCCTCCCGGAACCGGAGACATACACATCTCCCTCGTGCACGATATCCCTATGGACGGGGCTATTATCGTGAGCACCCCGGGAGACGTGGCTCTGGCAGATGTGGAGAAAGGGGTCAATATGTTCCGCAATCCCAATGTGAACAAACCCATACTGGGGCTGGTGGAGAACATGGCCTGGTTCACTCCCGAACAGCATCCCGACGAGCGGTATTACATTTTCGGCCGGGAAGGAGGAGCAAAGATGGCAGCCAAATACGATATTCCGCTGCTGGGACAGATTCCTCTTGTGCAGTCCATACGCGAGGGCGGAGACCAGGGTGAGCCTGCCTCTCTGGGTTCAAGACCAGACTCCCTGGCCTTCCTCGACCTCGCCGGAAAGATTGCCGGCGAGGAATAATCAGTTCCTGGTGATGTAGATGTGACTGGACACCTCCCTCTCGCCTGCGTGGTCAAAAACCGTATTGTCCGTCGGATAGCCTCTTTGAAAGAAGAAAAAGCTTCAGCAGTTGTTCCAACGTGCAGAATATGAATCAAGTATCCTGGTGGATATCTGAAGTCTGGTAGCTGTTCTTTGCCAGTCTTTAATGGCTGAACGAACCTCTTCAATTATCTCTGTGGCCTCGTTATGCTCCAGCATGTAGCTTTCGCTTGCTTTAAGCAAGGCATTAATATCCGATTGCTCGGTATACTGGTCAATCAGCAGGCATTGATGAGACTTCGCGTCTGGATTAATATCATATGCAGGGGAGAGAGTCCATCCTTTCGGTGTCAACAGAAATCCATGATTACGGAAATGATCATCAGTATTCCCAAACATAACATTGAAAGCAACCCTGCGATAGAGTTCCCTGAGATTCTCTTTTACATCAATGCAACCCCGGAGGATAAAGTCAACAATGTCCAGATAGCCACTACCTGTACTGCTTCCATCTCCATCTTCCATTCCTAATAAAGACATGGCCGATGCGAAATGTTTGCGCTTTCCTTCTTCGGTCCTGTCAAAACGTTCAGAAAGCAACAGATTTCTGTTTTCTGAAATCTTTATGGTTTGAGTTCTTGCCACATTGATGCCAGCAGACGCCGCGAGTTCATGAGAGAAATGCTCAATCAGTTCTGTGTTCTCCAAGTCTTTCTTTGATGGGAACTTTGCTACGTACAGCTTTCCGTCGGTGCCTACTACGTTGGCTTTTGGGCGAGCTCCACCCAGCGAGGTGCCCGGATCTATGAGCTGATCAATCCAACGTTGCTCCGGAAGTTCTCCATGTTCTTCTGCCAACTCGATCTCGTGACAAGCATCACACAGAGCTCTTAGACTTTCGATAGGAGGCACCTGGAATTTTGCACTGGCATTTATATAATTTTCGCTATCTCCACTCTTATAACGGATCCCACCCATACGTGTATAATCCTCAATTCCTATGAGGTAATCGTAATTGGTCAGTGTTCTTTTGGGCCGTCCTTCATATTGTGCCATAATTCTTTCCCTTCTGTCAAGCAACAAACGCCCCCAACGGTCAGGAAAAGAGTCTTTGACGAATCCGAAGACGTTGTCGTTTCCGCGTGGATGTTGTAATGACGGGATGTTCATCAGGTCTCCACTGAGTATAATGCCTCCATACAGCTTAAGCCAACTACGAGAATATTCAAATACGAAATGATCGTTGCCACGAACATGCTCGTATCCTAATGTGCCTATTTCCTGTGGTGAAGCAAGGAAGTCGAAGTCTGCGAAAACTGTAATCGTCTTCATTTCTTTAGTAATTCTGCATCTTGTAATTGTCTACCGAGAGCATCATCAGCAGCCAGCAAGGTAATATCCTTTTCCAAATTCAACGCGTATAACACACGTGCATAGATGCCCATGGAAACCGTAGGGTCTCCATGCTCCACCTTTGAAACCGTAAGACGTGTCACTGTTGCCCTGTCTGCTATATCCTGCATAGAGAGATGCCTGCGTTTCCTAGCCAGCATAATCTGCTCTCCCATCAGTTCCAATGCTTGGCTCAATGATCTAGGCATCATTTTCCCAAATGTCTGTTTCCCCATATCAGTGTATTTTATTAGGCGCAAAATTAACTAAAAATGTTTATTATAACAAACATTTATTCTTTAATTATTGACGAAACGCGCGCGGCCCTCATCAGGGCCTGCGGCAAAGGAACAGAAGTGGAGGTCAAGACTATAATAAAGGAAGAGGCAATGGCTTTCCTAAACCTCGCCGGAAAGATTGCCGGCAAGGCCTGAGATAGTTAATCCTTATCGTGGGAAGGGCCGAAGCGGACGGGATCGGAGTATTCCTCCTGGAGCGCGAGCAGACGCTCTTTCAGAGTGGCGGTAATTTCTTCTGTGCCTTCCAAGCCGTAGAGGTTATGCATTTCTGAAGGGTCCTCGCGCAGATTATAAAGCTCCCAGTGGTCGATATCATTGTAAAAATGTATCAATTTCCATTCATCTGTACGAACTCCATAATGTCTCTTGACGCTGTGCTCCGCGGGATATTCATAAAAATGGTAGTATAGGGCGTCGCGCCACTCTCCCTTGAAAGCCTTTCCCTCCTTGAGCAGTGGCAGCATTGAAATGCCCTGAATGTCCTCAGGAGGCGTAATCCCCGCCGCCTCAAGGAAGGTGGGAGCATAGTCGATGTTCTGCACCATCGCATCAATGTCTCCTTTTGCCTTATAGCCCTTGGGCAGTTTCATCACCAGAGGGGTATGCATTGACTCTTCGTACATAAACCTCTTGTCGAACCAACCGTGCTCTCCCATATAGAAACCCTGATCCGAGGTATAGACTATGAGGGTATTGTCCGTGAGGGAAGCCGCATCCAGATAATCCAGCAATCTGCCGACATTGTCGTCCAGACTCTTGACTACCTTCATATAATCACGCATATAGCGGTTGTACTTCCACTCGTGGAGTTCCCGACCGCTAAGCTTACTGCTGAAAAATTCGTCACGGATAGGGTCGTAAAAGGCGTCCCAAGCGGCTTTCTGCTCCTTGTCCATACGGGACACGAAGAGTTCGTACTTGTCGCTCTTGTCGCTGTGGTGACCCTCGCGGAACATCTTCAGGTCGTAAAGAGGGTCCATATCGCGGACAATGGACATCTCCTGGGAGGCGGCAGCGGGACGGCCTTCGTAAGTATCATAGAAGTTCTCGGGCAGAGGGAAGGTCCTGTCCTCGTAGAGTTCCAAATCACAGGTGTCGGCCATCCAGTTGCGGTGTATGGCTTTGTGGTGTACCAGCAAGCAGAAAGGCTTATCCTTGTCTCTGCGGTTCTCCAGCCAGTCTATGGCATCATCGGTAATGATGTTTGTCAGATAACCGTGGCGGCGTACAGTGCTGCCGTCCTGCTGTATGAAATCAGGATTGTAGTAATCCCCCTGGCCGGGCACAATTTCCCAGAAATCGAAACCTGTCGGCAGGCTCTCCAAATGCCACTTGCCTATGACGGCTGTCTGGTAGCCAGCCTCCTGAAGCAACTTCGGGAAGGTCTGCTGGGTAGAGTCGAAAACGCAGGTCGTGTTGTCAAAGAAACGGTTTGCACAACTGTGCTTGCCGGTCAGCATACAAGCCCTGCTGGGCCCGCTCAAGGAATTGGCCACAAAACTATTGGTAAAGCGGACTCCATCCTCGGCTATTCTGTCGAGATTGGGGGTCTGCATGAACCTGTCATCATAGCAGCTCATCATTTGGGCGGTATGGTCGTCCGTCATAATGTAAACGATGTTGGGACGAAGGCGGGGCGCATTCTGTACACAGGAGGCAAGCGCCGCGGCGGCTGAGCCGACAAAAACCACCTTGAATCCCGTGGCTGTCATTTTGTTCTGCATAAGGAAATCAATTTTGTTCTTCAAAATTAAATATTTATTTTCGTCCTTCAAAATGGACTTCAAGAACACTCTTACCTTCGAAGACGCCACGCGTCTGAACGGCCCGCTCGCCTTCAATGCAATGGTCAAGCCGGCAGGTTCGCTCTGTAATCTGGACTGCCGCTACTGCTACTATCTGGACAAGGCCGAGATTTACTCGGGACTGGAGCCTCGTATGAGCGTGGAAGAGCTTGAAAAGTTCATCAAGGCCTACATAAAAGCCAACGAAGTGCCTGTAGTGAACTTCACATGGCACGGCGGGGAACCCCTTGTAATGGGTCTGGACTTCTACCGTACAGCTGTAAGGCTCCAGCAGAAATATGCCGCAGGCAAGACCATAACAAACAGCCTCCAGACCAACGGCACTCTCATAAACGAGGACTTCGCCCGTTTTTTCAAGGACAATGGCTTCCTGATTGGAATTTCCATTGACGGTCCAGAGGACATTCACGACAAAAACCGCAAGGACAAGGGCGGGGCGCCTACCTTCGAGCGGGTGATGCGGGGAATTGAAAGGCTGTACAGGCACGGGGTGGAATACAACACAATGTCCACCATCAACCACAACAGCGAAGGTCAAGGCGCGAGGGTGTACAACTTTCTCAAGGGGCTGGGCACACGCTATATGCAATTTATGCCCGTAGTGGAGCACGTGAAATACCCCCTCAAGAGCTCCGGAGTGGCAAACAAAGCGGCAAGGCCCTACATAGTGGACCCGTCGGAGGAAGGTGCGGTGCTGGCCCCCTGGAGTGTGGGTTCAAGAGCATTCGGAGAGTTTATGTGCGACATTTTCGACCTTTGGGTGAAACAGGATGTAGGGCGCTATTTCGTCAACCTCTTCGACTGTGCCCTGGCCTGCTGGTGCGGCGCCCAACCCGGCACCTGTGTCTATGGAGAAACCTGCGGAGGCAACAGCATCGTGGAGCACAACGGCGACCTGTACTGCTGCGACCACTTTGTCTATCCCAAATACAAATTAGGCAATGTCTTCACCGACGACGTGGGTGAACTTATGCGCAGTCCTGCCCAAGTCAAGTTCGGTATGGACAAACGCAACGGCCTGCCGCGCAAGTGCCTTTCCTGCCGCTGGTACTTCGCCTGCCACGGAGAATGTCCCAAGCACCGCTTCGCCACCACTGACAAAGGAGAAAAAGGCCTCTGTGCCCTATGCGAAGGCTACACCCGCTTCTTCAGCCACATCGCCCCCTATATGGACAGAATGAAGGAATTGCTTCTGGAAGGCAAGGCGCCGGCCGGAATAATGCTCGAGAACATCACTCCGGCCGGGACTTTATAGAAATATGCCTGGTAATTTGAAAATCAGACCTTACTACTCAAATTACTCAATCCAAGTACCCACCTGGCTGAAAATCTCATCCGCCATATAGGCCATTCCGGCAGCGTCCGGATGAACAGCGCCGTCGTATTTGCTGATAGGAGAAGTACCCCTGTAGCCATTGATGGCCAACAAATCCACATATTTAGCACCGTAATGCTCGGCTATGCTCTTGATTGCGGACTGCATACCGGCCGACACGCAGTCGCCTATGATGCAGACTACCTTGGCGTCGGGATAACGTACCTTTATCATCTGAAGCAACTTGACATAGGCAGAACAGAACGTGGAGAAATCCAGAGCCTCTGCCGCTGTAAGGGTGGTGGCGGCATCAGCTGTGGCGAACAGATTTTGAAGCAGGTCCGCATCGGGAGCTTCGCTGCTGTTCATCGCCTGAGTACCGATAAGACATTCTGATGCACCGTAAGACTTAATGTGACCCAGGTCGTTGGTACCTCCGTGGATGAATATCACATCGGGATTGCCAACTCCGAGCTTCTGCAATCTGGTGCAGAAATCCCAATTGTACCAGTACTGGGTAGCATAATTTGTGGCAGTAGTATTCTGCACTACAGTGGTGTTGCCCGAAGAAATGTTGGATTCCAGCACTCCATTGCGCATCTTGCCGTAAATGAGCCTGTACCACCAGGTTTTATCAACAGTGGATACGTCGCAGGCAGAATTGGATGTATTAGGGTAATGCGTAGTGCAAGTCTTGCCGTCCACTGACGTTGCATCCAGCCAACCCTTGAAAGTGCTGATAGAATCACCAATTATGCTGACCTTGGTCTGGGCTCCGGAATTCATATCGGTAATAACGAAAGGACTGGCCATAGCATAGCGGGCGGCTTCGAGAGCTATAGGGGCATTGATGTCGGTAACGGGAGTGCTGTACGAGCCTGAAACGGTGCTTGCATTGGAATATCTGTAGCTGAAATCGTCAACCTTCACTCCGAACTTGGGCGTAATGAGGCTTTCAAACAGCAGGCAGGCAGCACTGTAGCGGCTGATGCCGTAATCCATATGATAACCGTCTCTGGTTAGGTCCATAGAGTTGTTCAGCTTGCTCGTGCGCAGGTTCTGCAGGGCCGTTCCCGTGGCAAGCACTCCATCGAAGGGCATATCGTTCATCACTTTTTTGCCGTAATCCACTATGACGTCATACATAGCAAGTTGGGCGCTGCGGGTGCTTTCGAGAGGCCAGGTCATATATGGTCTTGAAGCCGAACCTATCTTATTCATATCATAATATGCCTGCGAGAGTATATAATAGTAGGAAGGCTCTTTCTGCTGGGTGGCGGAAAGTTTGCTGAACATTCCCTCAAAATACGACTTCTCCGTGCTATCCCATGTCCAACCGTGAAAATTGCCCGTATGTTCCTGCATCGTGATGATGTCCCATCTGCCGCAGGCTGCCACCTCGGCGATGGAAACCTTGGAGGAATGAGTGGTCCATGTGCTGGTGGCGGCTCCAGCCTCGAATTTGTTGAGGGTGTAGTCGCTCTTGGTCCAGTCATTATACTCCTGCATTATGCGGCCGCCATAGTACATATGAGCAATGGTTATCTTGCTGCTCAGGCCCGCTGCGGCTATCATTCCCGGCAAATGTTTCACAGCATCATCGGTGAAGCTGTTTCCGATGAAGAGAATGCGCAGCTCGGCATCCTTCAACGTAAGCTCGGAACCGGCGCCGAAAGACGAAGTCAGCCCCGATATCTTGGAAGCAACGGAAGAATAGCCGTAGCCTGTATGTTCGGTAAGCCAGTTGGTCTCACTTACGGAATGGCGCAGATGGTTGCCGTCTTCGGCATAGGTGTAGCAGGCACCGCCCACGAAGGAACCGGAAAGACTGGACAAATTGGAAAATTCCCCGACGAGCAAGCCGTGCTTGGAGGCGGCCGTTATGACCTTGCCGTAATTACCGCCGCCCGTAACAATGCAGGAAGGACTTTCAACAACACCGATGATACCGCCTGAACGGCCGTCTGCAGGACAGGTGACGTCGCCGTAATTGATGCAGTCGTCCATATCACAATCACCCAAAGAGCCCACAAGACCGCCCACGGTACCGGAAGAGGTTATGCTGCCCTTGAAAGTGCAATAGCGCATCAGGGCACCGGACTCCAAAGCGCCGAACAGACCTCCGGCAACGGCTGCCGTAGTAGAAATGACCGCATCGCAGGAGCAAGACTCGATGATATTGTTGCGCTGCATTCCGCTAACTACGGAGGCAATGGGGCCAAAACTGTCGCTTGAAGAGTCATTGAAGCTGCAGCTGGCATCGATATGCAGGTCTGTGACACTGGCATTGTCCAAGGTCCCGAAAAGCGGGCCGGAAGCTGCAAGGTTGGTAATCTTGTGGCCCTGGCCTTCCATTCCACCGGAGAAGACATTTATGGTCACGAATTCGGAACTGCAAGCCGAAAAATCCAAGTCCTCAGTCAGTTGAACAGAAAAGACACCCGGGTCAACGGAAGAGAATTTGCCGGCGTTGTAATCGGCTGCAAAACTGTTCCACTCGGCAGCTGAGGCAATTTTCTGCACCACGGTGCCCGTAGCTGTGAAATCTCCCATCCCAGCATCTACGAGAGTGCCCGTTGGAGCATAAGTCAAGGCCTCGTCAAGGGTATATACCCTGCCCGGGAGCAAATCCACAGCTGATTTCTTGGAGGCGTCCATATAATGGTTCGCACTGTCCACGATACGGAAGGAGAAGCCCTCATAATGGCCGGCAGGAACTACAAAATAGAGCTCGGCGGGGGTCTCGGCAAGGCTGAGGCCTCCAGTTGCGAGCTTCAGAATGGACAACGCTCCTGCTGCGGGAGTCAAAGTGGCAGTCTTATAGTCAATTGAAAAATCACCGGCAACCTTCTCATCTGCACCGCCCTTAAAGATGACTCCCTTTATGGGATGTTCGTGATTACCTTTCTGCAGTTTTACGCAGATTATGGCACAAAGGTGCTGCAGAGTGACGCCGGAAGAAAGATCTTCAGCATAAGCCGCACAGGGATTAGTATTGCTCGCGAAACTGCCTTCCACATAAGTTTGCAGCTGAGGGAGCGTAATTGTGGCGGCATCCTTGTAGAATTCAGCCGGATAGAGTACCGTAAGCGGAGCGGGAAGCGGCTCGCTGAAGGTGAACTGCGCCGAACGGCTGCCTGCCGACTGGGCGGTCAGAGCATCGGACACAAGAGAACCTGCAGCAAGCCTGTCGCCTTCTGACCAGAAAAGTTTACGGAAGCCGTCTTCGGAAGCGCCCATTGAGGTCCTGGTTTCGTCCTCAAGACTTACCTCGAGCACAGAAATACGGGACAGCCCCGCATCATTTCCTGTGGAACATGATGCAAGGGCTGCCGCCAAAGCAAAGGAAAGAAGAGATTTTCTCATATCTTAACCATATCATTGAATGACATAATTCGGCTTGTTCTCGGCACAGGTGAAGGTACCGGTGCCGATATAAGGCGCATATTCTTCAGAGAATGCCGTACCGTTGAAGCTGCCCTTGATGCCGTTGTTCTGAACTACGGTCGCGGCAACAGGGTTGCGCGCAACGGCACCAAATATCGGTGAAGCATAAGAAGTTGTGAATTCCAGCTCGGCTATGTTGTCCTCGATGACAGCTTGGTAGGGAGAGCCCGTGTTGCAGGCTCCGACTATACCGCCGGCAATCGCAAACTCGGTGGCCTTGAAACGGGCCTCGCAGCCGCGAACCACAACACCATAGTGAGTAATGCCAAGTATGCCGCCCAATGTAGTTCCTTTGACGGCATTCCCCTTGAATTCCGTCGTGTTCACACAACCTGTGATGTCAGTGTATCTGGCCATTCCGACTATACCTCCGAAATAACCATAACTTATGGAGTTGATTCCGGTGGACG
>JAEDMF010000198.1 GCA_016303175.1 Bacteroidales bacterium | reverse complement strand
AATCTGGCCCCGCGCAAGATTAAAGGCATAGAAAGCAAGGGTATGATACTGATGGCCCGTCAGGGAGACGGCAAAATGAGGTTCATCACTCCGGCAGAAACTCTGGCAAACGGGGCTGAAATAGGATAGCAGCCGTCTTGCCGTCGGAATAATTTCCGTCATAACTGTTACGTGTCGTAATGATTAAAAAAAAGAACAACAAAGATCTCAGCAAATTGAACACCTTCGGTATGAAGGTGCGAGCTGCCTGCTATCTCGAATACGACAACCCCAGCGACCTTGCCTCAATGCCCTGGGACGAACTTGCAAAGCCCTTACTGCAAATAGGCTCCGGCTCCAACCTGCTGTTCTGTTCGGACTTTCCTGGCACGGTAATGCGTAGCCGCATAGACCTTTTCGAACTTCTACAGGATCGCAGCGTCGGAGACGATGTCTATATCCGCGCCGGCGCCGGAATGGAAATGGACGAGCTGTGCAGAATCTGCGCAGGCAAAGGCTGGTGGGGACTTGAAAACCTATCCGGAATTCCAGGAACAGTAGGAGCATCTGCTGTCCAGAATGTCGGGGCATATGGTGTTGAAGCCGGAGAACTCATCGAGTCCGTAGATTGTTACGACATTGTCGGCCGCAGGTTCGTTACCTTCAGCGCCGCTGACTGTGCCTTCGCCTACAGAGATTCCTTTTTCAAGCACAACAAAGGCCGTTATATAGTTGTGTCTGTGGTGTTTCACCTATACAGAGACTTCAGGCCGAGGCTTGATTATGCCCATTTGCAGGAAGAAGTGGAACGCAACGCCGAACTGATTATGGCAGATACTGACCCATACTCGCCGCTTCTAACTGGTCAGGGCGTACGCCAACCCATTACTCCCCTGCTGGTGCGTCAAACCGTAATGATAATACGCGAGAAAAAGCTTCCGGCCGTGGGTAAAGTGGGCAGTGCAGGCAGTTTCTTCAAGAATCCCGTTGTTTCAGCCGAGCAATTCGAGTCCGTTTGCGCCATAGCGGCGGCTAAGGAAGCACCTTGCAACCGGACCGATGGAAAGCAGAACGCTGTGGCCAGCGACAGTACAGATGGCGGACAAGCCACTGAAGAAAAGGGAGTGCCTTGCAACCGGGCCGATGGAAAGCAGAACGCTGTAGCCTGCGACAGTACAAATGGCGGACAAGCCACTGAAGGAAAGGGAGTGCCTTGCACACGGGCAGAGGGAGAACAGACACCCGAAGCCGGGAAAGTGCCCCATTACACACTGGACAATGGCGAGATTAAAATTCCGGCCGCCTGGCTCATCGACTCTTGCGGTCTTAAAGGCGCCCGATTTGGCGGTGCAAGCCTATGGCACAGCCAACCACTTGTAATAGTGAATTCCAGCGGCAACGCCCTTCCATCCGACATCATTGCTCTCGAAAACCACATCATCGACACAGTACAAGCCACTTATGGCATAACCCTCTCCCCCGAGGTAGAGCATATCTGACAACATAAAGCTTTATGAATCCTAACCCCGCAAGAATAACTCTTCGTCCGTGGCAAGAGAGCGACGCCGAGGCCTTATTCAAATACGCATCCGATCCTGATGTTGGTCCGAGAGCCGGGTGGGCACCTCATTAATCCATAGAAGAAAGCAAGGAAATCATCAGGACTGTTTTCAACAATGACAGCACTTGGGCTATAATCCTGAATGCTACCGGAGAAGCAATAGGCGCAATGGGGTACGGCCCATCTTGCGAATGTAAACTGCCGGCAAGGGAAGGGGAACCTACGGTCGGATATTGGGTTGCAAGGCCTTATTGGAATATAGGTATCTGTACAGAAGCGCTCAATATTATGATTGCGCGCATCAGGACCGAAAAGAAGATTTCCTCACTTATAAGCGGACACTTCATTGACAATCCGGCCTCCGGCAAGGTGATGGAGAAATGCGGATTTATTCCAACTGGCGAGGAAGTCGTAGACGAAACTCTGCACTGCGGCACGGGAAGACCAATTCGGGTCCTCCGTCTTGAACTTTGATATTCTCCTACGCTCAAGCGGGGCTTGGCATCCGCTCCTCTCACCGGGGGATTTGGCTACGCCACATCCCCTGCCCGCCTGCGGCGGGGCTTGCCAAAGCACGAAAAAGAAAATCAGCGCTCAAGCGGGGCTTGGCGCTGATTTTCTTTTCCGTGCTTTGCGGTGAGAGGGGGATTCGAACCCCCGGTACGGTAATCCCGTACGTCAGTTTAGCAAACTGGTGGTTTCAGCCACTCACCCATCTCACCAATAGGGCCTAAGCCAAACTACCGTCAGGAACGGACTGCAAATGTAGGGATAATTTTTTAATTAAAAAAATTTGCAGACAGACAATTAAGCTCAATCCCTGATTTTATATAATAAAACCTGTCCTCTACGTTCTACACATTCGAATATATGATGTCTTATGAGGGCAATCTCCTCGTTCTGCAGAGCCCCCCTTTTTTATTATTCTGAGACAGGACGGACGGATCGACCGAAGTACCGTCCGAAGCCGTACCTTTCGAAGTTGCCTGATTTGAAGTCCATGTAGTACGCGTAGGACGGACTGACCGCAAGGGACGAAGACCAATAGCCGCCGCAGGACCCGACATCGTCCAGATTGCCGTAGTTCCGATAACCGGCAGCAGGAAGGAATATCCAGTTATTCGTGTAATCAGGCTTCTTTGACTGAACCTTGTAACCGTTGACGCCATCTATACTTGTCCATGTCCAG
>JAEDMF010000197.1 GCA_016303175.1 Bacteroidales bacterium | reverse complement strand
GACCAGATGGGGAATACCCATGATGAACGTAAGGCCAGCATCTTGCTGACAACATCGGAAGGGGTTTTCCGCGCCGCGGACGTTCAGTTCTCCTCTCCCTTCAAGGCAGACCTTGTCTACAAACAGAAATTCACCCTCACCCCATCAAAGAAGCTGGACGATGAATATGTCTATGTACCGGAAATGCTGTTCCCTGCCAACAGCAACAGCATGGTGAGTTACTACGACGGAGAAGATAATGTGCTGTTCAGAACTTGGGAGGCTCCTGTTTTCCCCGTATATGACCTGAATATGAGAACCTTTGACGATGAGAACTTCTCCTCTGCGGGCGGCGTCTTTGTCAAGAAAAGTGAAGTTGCAAACGTAAAGAGAATCGAACTCAACGGTTTCTTTTCGTCGCTTGCCGGCATACAGGCCTTTACCAATCTGGAAACGCTGCAGGCCAGGCTATCCACAGACAACGGACTGATGCTGCTTCGCGGAGTGGACCTCTCTGGCAATACAAAGCTCAAAAATGTTTCTATAGAGGGGCTGAATGCAGAAAAGATAGATCTCAGCATGCTCCCGCTTCTGGAAAGCATCACTCTGACTAGGTCTGAGACGGCTGTCATCAAACAGGTTGTCCTTGGTACGCATCCTTCTCTCACTTATGTTGACATTATGTGCGAGAGACATCTTGACCTGACGCGGTATTCCACCCTTAAGAAGGTAGTTGCTTACGGCAGCACGGATCTTGGCGGCCTGAACCTTGACGAGCTGCGCATCGAAACAAAAAACTCGGCCCTTGTGAGCATGCCGTCGTCGATTACGAAGCTCTGCCTTACTTCCCTCTGCCCGCTGAATGCCTATCCGGCGGTTACCCATCTTGAGGTGGAGCAGTATGAAGACGACCCGGAGTATCTTGGGCTGGAGTCCCATATTGCCGATTTTGCCGGGCTGGAGTATCTGAAGGTCAACGAAACAGACAGGACCATCGTTCTTGGCGCGGCTAACTCCGGCATTGACACGCTGATTATAAATGGCCTTGGCGCGGCCAACGTTACCGGCATGGGGTATCTTACAGCCCTTAAGAAACTGGATCTTCGTGACCTTACGGACAGCTTTACCTTTACGGCTCCTGACCATCTTCCCCTGGAAGAAGTCTATATTTCCGACTGCAAAGGTGACTTTGTCTTTGGCACCGGACTGCCGCTGACCAGTTTTGAAGCATATACAGTGGGCGCCATCACCATCAAAGGAGCTGATCTGCTCACTGAACTCATCGTGTATGAAACCAGCGGCACGCTCAATCTCGGGTCCATGCAGGCCCTGGAGACACTTATGGTTACCTCTACAGCCAGTAAAAGTGTCATTTTCAACTATGCCGGGACCGATGCGCTGAGCTATCCTGCACTGAAGTATTTCTACCTTTCCGACAAGAGTGAAACCACATTCCCCCGAACGGGGATTTCCGGTTTCGGAGATATGACGGAGAACGATAAGCGGGCAGCCTTGTCGGCCCTTCTTCCCTCATTATTGGGGCTGTACTTTTACCAGGGCTATTTCCCGAACCACGGCTACGTAAAATTCTATACAGGTATAGCATCCTTCGACCTTACCCCCTACAGCACGCTCGAGACCTTCCACACCCGCAATTACTACTATGACGGAAGCAGCACCAAGTATATGGCCGCCAGCAGCATCACCATCTCGAAGGCGCAGGCCGATTACTGGACGACGAATCCCAATTACTTCAATATCTATGTCTATGGTTCCTCCACTTCCAAAAAGTACAACTCTACGGAAGCGAACAAGCTGATAAACATACATCAGATCCCGGTCTCGAGCGTGACGTTGGACCAAACGAGCATCACCATGGAAGTCGGTGATACGAAGACGCTTACAGCAACAGTCCTGCCTGTCGATGCAAGCAACAAGGCCGTGACCTGGACCAGTTCCGCCCCCGGCGTGGCAGCCGTGGATGACGGCGTTGTTACAGCCTGGAGGCCCGGCACCGTCACTATCACCGCCACCGCCGGCGGGCAAAGCGCCAGCTGCGAAGTGACGGTCGAAGGTGAAGAACCGGCCTATGTGGACCTGGGCCTTACCTCCGGCACCCTATGGGCCACCCGGAATGCAGGCGCTTCCTCAGTTGAAGAGGTCGGAACCTATTATGCCTGGAGCGAGCACATGGATGTCGGGGAAGGCTGGGCCGTACCGACAAAAGAACAGCTACAAGAACTGATTTCAGGGTGTACCTATACATCCTCCACCTATAAGGGAGTCAATGGCGTACTGCTGACAAGCAAGGCAAACAGTCAGACCCTGTTCATTCCACTGGGAGGCTTGCTGTCCCTCAGGTTCAATTCCACCACCATGGAGAACTATATGTTCATCTGGTCCTGCACGGCCAATGAGGAAGATGACTCCAAAGCCTATTCGGCCTGTTTTACCACCAACCCGAGTACATATATGTGGGTTGACGCCACCAACGAGGTGGCCGTTTATGGCATGCCTGTCCGCCCGGTGAAGGCAGGCTGAGCGATTACAGAACGTCAATGACAGTAGCTTCCATTTGTGAAAATTAAATGAACTTATAACAAAAGTAAAATAAAACCCCAAAGCATTATGCTTATGAAAAGTATCGAACACTACGACTCTCCTCAGGTTGAGATTCTCGGACTGTACACGGAAGGTGTGCTCTGCGCCAGCGGCGATGACCCTCAGGACGGGTCAGGACTTTTTGACAGTCCTGACTATAAAGATGGTGGATTTTTGGACATCTTCTAATGACATAGG
>JAEDMF010000031.1 GCA_016303175.1 Bacteroidales bacterium | reverse complement strand
CCTTACAGGCTCTTTCTCCTTGTCGCTTGCGTCGAATTCAGTTCCGTCGATGAGGGTTCCTGTGTAGTGTACATACACTGTATCTGCAGGACCTGCCTTAACATCGTTACCCGGCTCGATAATCTTGTACTGGAGACCGCTCTCAGTAACGACAACGCCGTCTTTCATCTTGTTTGCCTCAAGGAATTTCTCACCTTTAGCCTTGTTGACCTCGGCTGTGTAGTTGTTTCTCTTGGTGATGTAGTTGTTGAAAAGCTCATTCATCTTGTCCGGGCTGATCTTGAACTGCTCGTTGAAATCAGGATCGTTAGGCTGACCTTCTGATTTGATGAAATCCATCATACCTTTCTTGATTTCGGCATAGTTGAGATCCTCTCCGAAATTGTTGGCTTTGATGAAGTAGCCGAAGTTCACACCCATCAGATAGCTTACGGAGTCAACTTCGCTGGATGAGGGGGCGGGAGCGTCCACCTTGGGAGCCTGAGCGCAAGAGGCAAGTGCAAGCGCTGCGGCTGCAAATGCAATGAATTTTGTTGATTTCATAATATATTTTAAAAAAATTATAACCAAAAGCACACAAAGATACGATTTTTTATCTAACTTAGAGAGAATAATTTTTGAAATGGCTATCAATTCGCAACAGATACGCTCCAAACTGAAGGAATTCTTCGGTTTTGACAGTTTTAAGGGAGGCCAAGAGGAAGTAATTGTGAATCTTCTTTCCGGTCGGGATACCTTTGTCCTGATGCCTACTGGCGGAGGAAAATCTCTTTGTTACCAGTTGCCGGCACTTCTGATGGAAGGTACGGCAGTCGTGATATCCCCTTTGATTGCTCTTATGAAAAATCAAGTGGATGTGATAAGGGGATTCGTGGAGGGCAATCAGGGTATAGCCCATTTCCTGAATTCCTCCCTTACCCGTCAGCAGATTGACGAAGTGAAGGCAGACGTCAGTTCAGGTGTGACCAAGTTGCTCTACGTTGCCCCGGAATCCCTGACCAAGCCGGAGAACATTCTGTTTCTGAAGGACGTTTCCATTTCGTTCTTCGCCATAGACGAGGCTCATTGCATCTCCGAATGGGGTCATGATTTCAGGCCGGAATACAGAAATATACGCTCCATTATAGACAGGATAGGACGCCGCCCCATAATCGCCTTGACCGCAACGGCAACTCCCAAGGTCCAGTCGGATATACGCAAGAACCTCGGGATTGACGACGCCATTTTGTTCAAGTCCTCATTCAACCGCCCCAACCTTTATTACGAGATTAGGGAAAAGACGGACACAAAGCGTGAAATCATAAAGTACATATTAGCTCATCCCCACCAGAGTGGCATTATCTATTGCTTGAGCCGCAAGAAGGTGGAAGAGATGGCCGAGCTGCTCAATGTCAACGGAATCAGCGCCCTTCCCTATCACGCCGGTCTGGATGCCAAGGTTCGGGCCGAGCATCAGGATGCTTTCCTGATGGAGCAGGTTCAGGTCATTGTAGCGACAATCGCATTCGGTATGGGCATAGACAAGCCGGATGTGCGCTTTGTCATCCATTACGACATTCCCAAATCCATAGAGGGCTATTATCAGGAAACGGGACGAGCGGGCCGGGATGGAGAGCCTGCCGACTGCATCTGTTTCTACAGCGAGAAGGATATACTGAAGCTTGAGAAATTCATGCAGAGCAAACCTTTGGCAGAGCAGGAAGTGGGGCGTCAACTGCTCCTGGACACGGCTGCCTATGCCGAGTCCAGCCAATGCCGCCGTCACCTTCTTCTAAACTATTTCGGGGAAAAGTACGACAAGGAGAACTGCGGCAATTGCGACAATTGCCTGCATCCCAGTAAGCGCTACGATGGTACAGAGGATATGCTTCTGGTACTCAGGCTGGTAGCTTCATTACCCGAGCGTTTTCGTACGGAACATCTGTCTCTCATACTTGCAGGAGAGCGGAATGCCATGATAAAATCCTACAAACACGATGAGCTGGAGATTTTCGGCGCTGGAAAGGAGCACAGTCCCAGATTCTGGGTGGGCGTGATACGTCAAGGCATACTCTTGCATCTGCTCGAAAAGGAAATCGAGACTTACGGGCTCGTCGGCCTGACTGACAAGGGCAGGGATTTTCTTTCTTCCGCCACGCCGCTGATGCTGGTCGAGGAAAAGGCGTACAGCGCGAGTGATGATGACGACGATGATGTCGGCGCGCCTGCTGCTGTAAGGGAGGCCGGTGGTGGAGGAGGCGATCCCGTGCTTCTTGCTATGCTGAAGGATTTGCGCCGGGATATGGCAAAAAAGCTCAAACTCCAACCCTGGGTAATATTTAGCGACCCGTCGCTCGAAGATATGAGCATAATGTATCCCATCAGCCAGGATGACCTCAAGAAATGTCAGGGCGTAGGGGAGGGCAAGGCTCTAAAATTCGGAGGAGAGTTCATCAGACTCATATCCAAGTATGTGGAGGAAAATGAGATAGAGCGGCCGGATGACTTTGTGCTCAAGTCGGTGCCTGCAAAATCCTCACACAAGGTATCCATCATACAGTTTATAGACAGGCAGAAGGCTTTGGAGGACATTGCCGACAGCCTCGGCATGGAGATGGACCAGTTGCTCTCGGAGATAGAGTCAATAATATATTCCGGGACCAGTCTCAGCCTCGACTATTATATCGAAAGCGAACTGGACCCGGATGTAGTTGACGAAATCTATGAGTATTTCGACAATGAGGCGGAAAGCGATTCTCTGCGGGAGGCCCGCGAAAAACTTGGAGAAAACAGCTACTCGGATATGGAACTCCGGCTGGTGCGCCTCAAATATCTTTGCGACAAAGGCAATTGATGACTATTTCACAACGCGTCCGCCGTATGAACGGTCGGTGGTATTCACTGAAATGAGTTCGTCATTGTGGATGAACAGGGGAACCATAATCATAGCTCCTGTTTCCAAAGTAGCCTCTTTGAGGGCGTTGGTGGATGTGTCTCCCTTGACAGCGGGCTCGGTGTAGGTAACCTTGAGTTCCACATAAGTGGGAAGTTCGCAGGTAAGACACCTCTCCTCGTCTTTGTCAACGTGGAACATCATTTCAACGTGCTGCCCTTCTTTCATCAGGTCGGCGTTGTCCACGAGGTTTTCCTCAAGGTGAATCTGCTCGTAGGTCTCCTCGTGCATGAAGTTGTAACCGTCCTCGTCTTTGTAAAGGAACTGGTAGGGACGGCGCTCCACCGTGATGGTGTCGATTTTTGCACCGGCTGTGAAGGTGTTCTCCAGAATGCGGCCGTTCTCAAGATTGCGAAGTTTGGTTTTCACGAAAGCGGGGCCTTTGCCGGGTTTCACGTGCTGGAACCAAACGATTGAGCAGGGCTTGCCATTGAAATCAATGAAAAGGCCGTTTTTGAAATCTGCTGTTGTTGCCATATAATATTATTGTATTAGATTTTATTTTCGGACGCAAAATTAGACAAATTCTCTCCAATCTCCAAGATTTTGTCGGCAACCTGTTCCAGAAGCCATCTGGGAGTACTCGTAGCTCCGCAAACGCCTACATTGTCGTCTTGTCTGAACCACTCGGGACGCAACTCCTCCGCCTTCTCTATGTGGTAGGTGCGGATGTTCATATTTTTGCATAGGGAGCAAAGCACTTTGCCGTTCGAGGAAGCTTTGCCGGAGACGAAGATGATGATGTCGTGGCAGGTGGCAAATTCGCTGAGTCTCGCCTGGCGGGCAGCCACCTGGGTGCATATGGTATTGTGCACTCCGAGCAGGCCTTTCTGCCGCAGTTCCTCTCTGGTAGTGCCGCAAGCCTGTGCCATCTCCTCTTCCAGAAAGTCTATGACGCTCTCGAACTCTGATGGACTCTTTGTGGTCTGGGAGAAGATTTCTGTGGGGAGGGAGGGGTTGATGTCGCCATTTTTCAAGGCCTCCTTGAGCATATTCATATTTTCAATGACTATGGTGTCGGGAGCTTGACCCATAAGCCCGAGGGTCTCGGCGTGGCCTATCTGGCCGAAGATGATGATTTGTCCTTTTATGTTGTGGGCGCTGAAGTTTTCGTGCGCTTCCCTTATGCTCTTTTGGAGGTCAAGAACTACCGGACAGGTGCAGTCTATGATTTCGAAGCCTTTGGACTGGGCAGTTTTGTAGGTTGAGGGAGGTTCACCGTGAGCGCGTATCAGCAGGGAATGGCTGTCGGCAGCGTCAATCTGCAACAGATCCTCGTAATCTATGGTCGTAAGGCCCAGATTGTGGAGCCTTGCCAGTTCTGCGTCGTTGTGCACTATTGCTCCGAGGGAGTAGAGATGTCCGTCGGAGTTCTCCTGCAGGAAACCCTCCGCCTTTTTGATGGCCCTTATCACTCCTCCGCAGAAGCCGGAGTTTTTGTCAATATCTACTTTCATCGTATTGGGCTGAGGCCGAATTTTTCTTTGAGCAGGGACCGTATCCAGTCCATCTGTTCTTCCAAGGTCTTATCAGTATTGTCAAGCTCTATTGCTTCGGCCGCCCTTGAAAGAGGGGATACTTCCCTGTGAGAGTCTATCCAGTCGCGTTCCTCAAGATTCTGCCTGACCTGCTCTATTGAGCACTTCAGCCCTTTCTGTTCCATCTCTGCCGCGCGCCTTCTGGCCCGCACTTCTGTCGAGGCTGTCATAAAAATTTTCAGGTCGGCATCCGGGAAGACCGTCGTGCCTATGTCCCTGCCGTCCATAATGATGCCTCCCTTATCGCGGTAGCTGTGCAGAATATTGTCCACAAAGTTGCGCACTTGCGGGTCAGACGCCACTATACTTACATTGGAAGCCACCTGCAGAGTGCGTATGTCATTTTCGACATTTCGTCCTCCGAGAAAGGTGACGCTGGCACCATTTATGTACTCGAAATGCAGGTGCAGGTCGGACAGGAAGGGCAGGAGGGCGTTGCGGTCCAACTTGCCATCTGTGATGAAGCCGTTTTCCATAGCAAAGAGGGTGACAGCGCGGTACAGGGCGCCGGAATCAAGGTACAGCAGACCATAGTCCCTGGCAATCAACTTCGCAAAGCTGCTTTTGCCGGTGCTTGAAAAGCCGTCGATGGCTATGATTATGGACTTCCTGAGTTCGGTCATAGAAAGCAAATATACTATAATTCTTGGAAATATTGACTACATTTGTCTGTTAATATATCCGTTAATATAAATGATATGAATATCCTTATAATAGATGACGAGCGCTCAGTACGCAATTCATTGGGAGAAATCCTCAAAGACGAGGGCTATTCGGTGGACACGGCGCAGGATGGTAAGGAGGGACTGGAACTTGTTTCCAAGTCTCATTATGATGTTATTTTCTGCGATATAAAGATGCCGGGAATGGATGGAGTGGAAGTGCTTGACGCCATGGTGGGGATGGGTCTGGATTCAGCTATTGTGATGATATCTGGGCATGGGGACATTGACACTGCCGTAGGCTGCATCAAAAAGGGAGCCTTCGATTTCATACCCAAGCCTCTCGATTTGAATAGGACGCTCATTACCATTAAGAATGCATCTGAGCGCACCTCTCTGGTGAGCCAGACCAAGGCCTTAAAGAAGAAGGTTTACGGCGCGCAGATGATAGGCTCGACTCCTGCCATAACGCAGCTCAAGGAGATGATTGCAAAGGTTGCACCCACAGATGCGAGAGTACTCATCTGTGGCCCCAATGGGTCGGGTAAGGAACTCGTCGCCCGCAGCATATGGGCTGGAAGCAATCGTAGCGCAATGCCTTACATTGAGGTGAATTGCGCGGCCATCCCTTCGGAACTCATTGAAAGTGAACTCTTTGGACACGAGAAAGGGTCCTTTACTTCGGCCGTAAAGCAACATAAGGGAAAGTTTGAACAAGCGGACGGCGGAACTCTGTTTCTCGACGAAATCGGAGATATGTCCTTGCCAGCCCAGGCCAAAGTGCTGCGTGTGCTGCAGGAGAAGAAGCTCTCAAGAGTGGGCTCGGACAAGGATATCAATGTGGATGTGCGAGTTGTTGCCGCTACGAACAAGAACCTCAAGGAGGAGATAGCAAAGGGTAATTTCCGTGAGGATCTCTACCATCGACTGTCTGTAATCCTCCTGAATGTTCCTTCCCTGGACGAGAGAAAGGAGGATATTCCCGCTCTGATGGATTATTTCCAGAAGCAGATCCATCACGAATGCGGTATGAATATTCTTCCTATGGATGACCAGGCGAGAGACCTGCTGGTTGCAAAATCCTGGCCCGGCAACATAAGAGAACTCAGAAATGTGGTCGAGAGGCTGATGATATTGTCGTCGGGGCGCATTACCGCCGATGACGTGCGCGCGTATGTGCTGTAATCTGCGCCGGTATTATTCCTGCGTCCCGGAATTGTCCTGACAGCCTATTTTTTCAAAGGCAGCCGACCTTTTCAGAACGAAGTTCGTACCGAGATATTTGGTGCGGACTTCTTCGTCTGCAGCCAGTTCTTCCGGAGTGCCTGTCTGAAGGATGGTGCCTTCGTAGAGCAGGTAGGCTCGGTCTATGATAGCCAGAGTTTCTCCAACATTGTGGTCGGTGATTATGATGCCGATATTCTTGTATTTGAGTTTGGCAATGATGTGCTGAATGTCCTCCACTGCAATGGGATCCACTCCGGCAAAGGGTTCGTCCAGCAATATGAACTTGGGGTCGATGGCCAGAGCCCTGGCAATTTCGCAGCGACGCCTTTCGCCGCCTGACAGCTGGATGCCCAGACTCTTGCGCACCTTGTGCAGGTTGAATTCGTCGATAAGGCTTTCCAGGCGTTCCTTGCGCTCTTCTTTGGTGAATTTGCTGTGGAGTTCCATTACGGACATAATGTTGTCTTCCACACTCATTTTGCGGAATACGGAGGCCTCCTGCGCGAGATAGCCGACGCCTTTTTGGGCTCTTTTGTACATCGGTAGTCCGGTGATCTCCTCGTCGTCGAGAAAGATACGCCCTCCGTTGGGTTTTACCAGACCGGTAATCATATAGAAACTGGTGGTTTTTCCTGCTCCGTTGGGGCCGAGAAAACCTACGATCTCTCCTTGCTCAACTTCCATCGAAACCCCTTTTACAACAGTGCGGGGACCATATTTCTTCACCAGATTTTCTGCTCTGAGTTTCATACGTGCTCTGTTTCTTATTTGATTTCCAGTTTAAGGTCGGTGATTAATTCCTTTACAGCAGGGTTCTGTTCCATCATTTCCCTGGCCTTGTCGGCGTCGCTTACTACAATATGTTTGGCTAAGGAATCATCGGAACTTGTTCTGGTCAGGATCTTTGCCTTGGGATTTCCGAGCAGTTCCCGGAACTTGTTTTCGATGCGCGAGAGTTTCTCGTCAAACCAGTCTTTCAGGGAGCTGTTTGCCAGTTCAAATTCCACGGTTCGCAGGCCATTGTCTTCTCCGAGGGTAAGTTCAGCGGAGACAAGCGCGTTGTAGAGACGTTGATTCGGTTTGGATATTTCGCATAGGGCTTGCCAGGCTTTGCGCAATTGTTCATCGTCGGGCATAGGGACATCTTCGCTTGCGAGGGGCTCTTCACTAACGGTCTTTTTTTCGCTTTTTTCAATGTTGGAAATGGACAGGCCCAAGGATATGCGGGGGAGTTTTATCTGTGGTTTCTCGGCAGATGGCGCCATCGCGGGCTGAGCCTGAGCTGCCTCTGGCTGCGTCTGCGCTGTTGCTGCCTGAACTGCTGGCTGCGTCTGCACTGTTGCCGCCTGTGCTGCCTGCGTTGCTGCAGGTTGAGCCTGAGCCACCTGAACCGCCTGGGCCGCGGGTTGAACCTGAACTGCCTGAGCCGCTGGCTGCGTCTGCACTGTTGCCGCCTGTGCTGCCTGCGTTGATTGTGTCGCCTGAGCCGCGGGCTGCGTCTGCGCTGTTACTGCCTGAGCTGCCTGCGTTGATTGTGTCGCCTGAGCCGCGGGCTGCGTCTGCACTGTTGCCGCCTGTGCCGCCTGTGCTGCTGCGGGCGCTGCTGCGACAGTAGACGGGGCACGATTCAAAAGACTGAGCTTCATAAGACAGAACTCAATGTGCAGGCGGGGATTGACAGCCGTTCTGTAACCTTGTTCGCAGGCTGTAGTGCTGCCCAAGGCTTCAAAAAGGAATTTTTCGCTGCACGAAAGGGCCTGCTGCCTGTATCTGTCCTTCACGGAGTCAGCAAGTTCCAGAAGGGAATCGATGCCTCCCACCTTCGCTACAATGAGATTCCTCAAATGCGATGACAGGGATGTGACGAAGTGCAGGGCATTGAATCCTTTGGCCAGTATTTCGTCAAAAGTCCTGAATGCCGTGGCATAATCTCCGACTAGGAAATTGTCCACAAGTGAGAATGAATATTCATAATCCAATACATTCAGATTGCGGATAACGTCGGCATATTTCACATCCGTGCCACAGAAAGCCACCGTTTGGTCAAAAATAGTGAGGGCGTCCCTCATTGCTCCGTCCGCCTTGATGGCTATCACGTGCAGGCTCTCGTCATCGATGCTGACGTCTTCTTTGGAGGCAATGTCACGAAGATTCCTGACGATGTTGTCCACCGAGATTCTATTGAAATCATAGGTCTGGCAGCGGCTGAGTATGGTCGGGAGAATTTTGTGCTTCTCTGTGGTGGCCAGAATGAAAATCGCGTGCTCGGGCGGTTCCTCGAGAGTTTTCAGAAAGGCATTGAAGGCCGCTTGCGAGAGCATGTGCACCTCGTCGATGATATAGACACTGTACTTGCCTACCTGGGGTGGTGTGCGCACTTTGTCTATGAGTTCCTTGATGTCATCCACAGAATTGTTGGAGGCAGCATCCAGCTCTTGTATGCAGTATGAACTGCCTTCTTCGAAGGACAGGCAGGATTCGCAGTGTCCGCAAGGTTCGCCGTCCTCAAGCGGGGAAAGGCAGTTGATCATCTTTGCAAAGATGCGGGCCGTAGTGGTTTTGCCGACACCTCTCGGGCCGCAGAACAGATATGCATGGGCCAACTGCCCCCTGCGGATGGAGTTGAGTAGAGTCTTGGCAATGTTGTCCTGACCTATGAGAGTGTTGAAGGATTTTGGCCGGTATTTTCTTGCGGAAACAATATAGTCTGTCATTGTGCTTTATGCTGTGGCGTAGTATTCATATAAATATACAAATATACGCAAATTGCGGACGCTCACAAACAATTATTTTTTCTCTTTTTTATGCGCAGCGACAAGTCCGAATATGTCAATATCAATCTTAATGCCTGCGCGGAACAGGTCGAAGGGCCAGTCGTGGAAGCCGTGCTGGTAAAGCAAATAAGGCTTGACATACCATTTGCGCGGCCCGAAATCCATATCCAGATACATCACACGTGGAAAGTCCCCGTCTTTCCTCCATCCCCAATATCCTCCGTACTGCAGGCCGGCCCTTACAAATTCGTGGTTATAGCTGATTTTCCCGCCGAACATTACGGCGTCGTTCTGCTCCCCATCGCCTGTTTGCCAGCATAAAAATCCGGTTGATGCGGCTATGCTGACCGGACCAAAGCTCTTGCCGAGGGCCAAATCAAAAAAATACCCTGCGCTGTCATATCCTCGTCGAATTGGGAAGGCGTCATTTTCCGAGGCTGTGCGCAGTCCGGCTCTTATCAGCATTGAAGGACAGAATTTTTTTTCTTTGAGCACCGTGATGTCCGTACTGATGAAAAGGGGACCCGATTGGTGCCCTCTGGCCGCTCCGGTTGCTGTTCCTGTTGCCCCTGTCCCGGCTCCTGTCCCGGCTCCTGTCCCTGCTCCTGCCCCTGTCCCTGCTGCTCCTGTCCCTGCTCCTGCTCCTGTCCCTGCTTCCCCGGCTGTCCCGGCTCCTGTCGCTCCCACTTTCCTGTACTCCAGAACGTCTGCGCTCTGATCGTACCACTCGTGCAAGGCTCCCCAGATGCTCAGGTTCACTCTGTCCGTAAACAGCGGAAGATGTAATTCCACATACACGTCACCCGTGTAGTCCTTTTTGCCCGTGTGCCCCCATATGAAGTCTCCGCACAGTGTGGCCACAATGTTCTTTTCCGTCCTTGCACCGCTGTTCATCTGCGGTACCTGGAAGGTGTTGGGCCCGAAATATGCCGGTGAAACATAGGTTTTGTAATTTTGAGCTGTTGCCGCCACGCACAGCAACATTGCTCCCAAAAGCATGAGCAGGAGGAGTAAATTTTTCATCTTTATGCCGTAAAGTTTTGCAAATATAGCATAATTCGGGTGATGTTCCCACGAGAAAAGCATTCTGTATGTCCCAATGGGACAAAGGCTTTGAGTAGGCAAGCTGTCAAGCTGTCAAGCTGTCTTGCCCATTATGCTCTGCTCATGCGTATTGCCCCGGCGTCGGCAGCGAATCCCTTCGTTGCGCATCGGGGGCTTCAACGATTCAAACCGTAGGTCTTAATCAAACCGGATATTTCCGGATCGAGGTTCCCCCTGTGGATGTAGGAAGGGTCTCTTTCGCAGGCGTGCATATAGTATTCTACGGCTTTGCCTGTGTTGCCTCTGCGCTGGTGCAATATTGCGAGCAGGTAATCTAACCGTGCATCCCCTTGCCTTTTGCCTGCTTTCTCCCGTGCTCCTTCTCTGCCGGCTTCTGCCTCCGCCTGCAATTTCTCCAGAATGGCAATCGCCGAGGCATTGTAGTCCAAAGCCATATATGCAATTGCGCAGTTGTAGTCGTTGTATGGTCTCAGCATTTCCACGGCTTTGTTGTAGTCACGCTCCTTAAGGGCTTCCACGCCTGCCATATATACTGAGTCAATCACAGTGGTATGCACCGTGTCCTTTATCATACCTTTGCGGTGGAGATTGAAAACGAATTGCACCCGCCTGAGTTTCGGATAAATATTTTCCTTGATGTATTTTCCGAAATCCTCCTCCTGTATTTTCTTTTCTCTCTTGTCTGGATCTTTTATTTTTCTCAACTCTCCGTAGCGCTGCTTTTGAGCATCACTTATTTCGGGGTCTTCTTCAACCAATTCGTCTAGCAGGCTCCAGTTTTCCGCGATGCTCTTTCCTCGCAATTTTATGGTTTCTTGTTTTTTCTGTTTGGAAATTGAGCCGTTTTCGTTTATCAGTATGGTGCTTTCCCTGAATAGGGAGTCGCTCAGATCTTCCATAAAGGCTCTGAAATGTCCGCACACTGCCTCTGCCCGTTTTCCTGCAAGCAGAGCATTGCTGTTGTAGGCTCCATCTGGAGAACATCCCGCAATTACGCTGACCGAGTCCAGTTCAAACACATCGTCAGTCATCAGTTGTCGCAGGGTTTTCTTGATTCTGGCCATCTGCATAGCATTGTCGTCCATTCGGGGCCGCAGTTCGCAACTACCCGCAGCAAAACTTATGTCACAGGCCATATTTGCTTCAGCACGTCGTTCCACAATCTTGGTAAGGTATCTTTCCCTGTAGTCTGCGAGAGTGCTTAAGGAACTGATGTAGAAGCTCAAGGGTTTGCCGGGAGGTATCGTGTACAAGTGCCCCGAATAGTCATTTATATTGCCTTGAAGGACAACGTCCACCTTGCGCAATGCCCTTTTCACCGCAAAGGTATGTACATAATGGTAGCAAAATAGACCCTCCGGATTGCGTATAACCGTATCCAGCCTTATCCCTTCCTTTATTATGGGTACTTTCACATATTTTTCCTTCATTTTGTCTTTGCGGCTTATTTTTGCGGCATTGTGCTTTTGGAGAAGTTTGTTTGTGTAGTGCTCCAGGGCCTCTCTGCCGCTCACGCCGAATTCCGAACGGAACTGTTCATCGCTGACATAGGAACTGTCATTCCTATATTTGTATATTTGAGGAAGGTTCCTTTCCAGAAAGGATTCCAGTTGGTGCCAATCCACCAGGTGTAGGCTATCCCGCACTATGGAATTTAGAAAACGCTGGTATTGTTGGTAGCCGCGCAGTTGCTGTCTTCGGAATTCATCGCCCGTAATTATCAGTGGTTCGAGCGGAATGCTGTCTCCCGCGGCAATGAGACAGGGCTCGAAGCGCAGTTGCCATTTCCTTTCCAAAAGAGTGTCTGGCACCATTATGCAGAAGCCCAAATCTACCTTGCCGTGTCTTTCGGCCACATTCCGGAATCTTGCACTCACTACGGCGGCATTGAGCACTTGGGTGGCCACGAGTTCTCCGGTGGATTCATCCCGCATAGCTTTCATTATCAGCATTTCGCGGCCGTCCAAATTTGTTATTGTCAGAGTATCGCCCAACACCTTGTCGGGATTGTCCGCCTCTGGCATGGAGTAGTTCCTGCCGTTAAAACTTCCTCCATTGCGCCCCTCAGATCCCCCGTCAAGTGAGAGCCTGGCGCTAAGATTTCCGGTACGCAAGTGGTTGAGCTTGTGCTGCGTGGCGCAGCCGTAGAAGAGAAATGGAGATGCCAGCAGAAGCCGGCCAATGAATGATGGAACACAATTTTTCATATCACACACACAACAAATAAGCACATCAAAACCGCACGGGCCGTGCAGCCGGTGTTCCATCATATTGTCATAGTGCAAATGTAGGGAAAAATTGCAAATCCTGAAGTTATTCTTCGGTAAATAGTGAAATTATTTTGACAATGACTTTGAAGGCCTTTTCCATGCTTTCTATAGGTATGAATTCCAGTTTTGAATGGAAATTGTGGCCTCCTGCAAAGATGTTGGGGCAGGGGAGTCCCATATAGGAAAGTCTGGCCCCGTCCGTGCCTCCCCGAATTGGCTTGGTGTGGGCAGTGATGCCCTCCTCCAGCATTGCTTTGCGTGCTATGTCTATGATGTGGAAGTGTGGCTCAATCTGGCTCCTCATATTGTAGTACTGGTCTTGAAACTCCACGTCTGCACATTTTTCACCAAACTTCCTGCATACCGCCTCCGCGCTTTCCTGCATTATGCGCTTCTTGCGCTCAAACAGATTCTTGTCGTGGTCCCTTATTATATAGGTAAGGCTTGCCTCGTCCACATTGCCCTCGCAGTGCACAAGATGAAAGAAGCCCTCATAGCCTTCCGTTTCCTCAGGACGGCAGCCTTCGGGGAGCAGGGAGTCGAAAATCACAGCCATTCTCAAGGCATTTTTCATCTTTCCTTTCGCATAGCCCGGATGTATGTTGAAGCCTTTGAAATGTACCTTTGCGCTCGCAGCGTTGAAATTTTCATATTCCAGCTCGCCTATTGCTCCCCCGTCTACAGTGTAGGCAAAATCGGCTCCGAACTGCTGCACATTGAAATGGTCCACTCCTCTGCCTATTTCCTCATCCGGCGTGAAAGCTATACATACGGGACCGTGCTTGAACTCCGGATGCTCCATAATGTATTGTGCTGCCTGCATTATCTCAGCCACGCCGGCTTTGTCGTCCGCTCCGAGCAGTGTGGTGCCGTCCGTTGTGATGATAGTCTGACCTATATATGAGTTGAGTGAGGGATAATCATCAGCACTCAGTACGGCTCCGCTGCCCTGCAGGACAATGTTGCCGCCGTCATAATTCTCAATTATCTGAGGCTTGATGTTATTTCCCGGCGCATCGGGGGAGGTGTCTACGTGGGCTATGAATCCCACCGCGGGCAGTTGTTTGCGGCAGTTGGAGGGGATTTTCCCCATCACATAGCCGTTTTGGTCGATGGTGGCGGGAATGCCCATCTGTTCAAGTTCGTCCCTAAGATGTTCAAGCAGAACCAGTTGCTTTGCTGACGAGGGGAAGCTTTCACTGTCGGGATTGCTTTGGCTGTCATAGCTTACATATTCCAAGAAGCGCTCTGTAATATCTTTCATATATTTAGGTTTAACCGATAATATTGCAAATTTATCAAAAAAAAGAACAGAAAAATTTGCAAAGAAAAAAAATGTGCGTATCTTTGCATCCCGTTTCGGAAACAACGATACTTAATCGGGAAACGGCACAGTTCTTTGACAATATTGAAAGAGAAAAAGATAACGAGGTAAATATCAAAT
>JAEDMF010000196.1 GCA_016303175.1 Bacteroidales bacterium | reverse complement strand
TGGCAGTTGGCAGCCGGTCTTCTTTCCAGAAGGGCACGGTAGTGTAGAGTATGCCGTTGATTTTTCTTTTTCCGTCCATATAATAACCGGCCTGCAGGTTGGCGTTCCCTTCTTTGATGTTGTCTGAATTTGTGAAAAGTTTGTAAATTTCACTTTTGTTGGGCATCCTGTATTGCCCCTTGCTGGCCCAGAAAGCCAGGTCTCCGAACATTTCGGAGTTGTTTCCGTCCAGGGGAGAATTGTTGACGAACCTGTCGTCTCCTTCCAGTACAGTCATTTTGTAGATATCCATCCCGGATGCGTCAGTTTTCTGGAATACCTTGCCGCAGATGTCAAATTCCTCTTTCGTGGAAGTGACCTGTTGGTTATGTACGCGTGCGGCCCTGCCCAGAGTAGCCCAGGAGAAGTAGTCGAAGTGAGCGTAGTAGTCCGGTTTGTTGGGCGTTGTTCTGTATAGAGGCTTGTTCAGGGTGAAGGCTTTTGAAGTCCCATCTACATCTGCCTCTTTTTCTTTGAGGGTATACTGCGAGTCCCAAGGGTTGGCGTAAAGTCCCCAATCATCCTGGAAGCCTTCGGTTATGGCGTTTTCCTGCCACCCTGTTTTGTTAGATTCTCCGGCATTGGCCCAGGCGCGCAGGTTGCTCTTGGCCCATTTTACTCCGGCCACCTTGGTGTATTTGTCGCGTGCAGTGCCGACCTTGGCCCTTACGTTCACAGTGGGGCAGATGAGGTATTTGCCGGCGCTGATGTCGGATGAAGTGGAGGGTACGGTAAGTGCTGTGCCCTCGATGACGTCTGCTGCATCCTCTGCGCCGAGTACCCTCAATTTCAATGTTTTACCGTAGTTCTTTACGGGCAGGGGCAGATAGAAAACGGTTTTGGTTTCAGCTCCGTAGCCTGTCTTGTACGGGAAGGTTACACAATAGGCATTGTCGGTCTCACTGCTTTCTGCAGCAATGGGAGCAATCGCTTCGGGGTCGAAACTGAAGTCACCGGATACCTTGGAGCCTTCGCACCACACCTTGACAGCTGTGGCATAGGCCGGAATATCCTGCAGGGTAAGTTCCACCATCCCGAAAAGGTGCTTGAAGTGCAGGTCGCTCACTATGGTCTGCTCCTCGACGGTAATGCTTTCCAGAGTAGAGGCCATAACCATATATGCGGAAGGCACGTCTTCCAGCGCAAAATACTTGGGAATAGTTATTTTGCCCGGAGTGTCACCTGCAAAGAGCCAAGGATATACGGCCACACTTCCCAATTCTCCGCTGAAGCTGCCGCATTCGAATTTGCCCCTGCCTTCGCTGTCCAGACCAGTATAGTCGAAACGGAATTTTGCGCCTTCGCTGTTATATACTGCAATGGCGTCGCCATCGACCCAGCTGATTTTGCCGTCGGATGCCACCTCTGTCTTTGCCGTTTCGGGCTGTGCGGCCAGAAGGATTACTGTTGTGTTGACGTCCCCATTTGAAGGAGGCAAATTTTCTGCGTTCTGCTCTTTCTGGCAGGCGCTTGCGAGGACGGCTGCCGCAGCCATCATAGTGATAAGATTCTGTTTCATGCTTTTCCTTCTTTGTTTACCAGTTTGTCCAGCTTGCGTTGCTTTGGTCATCCACGATTGCGTCCTGGAATTCGGGCGACGCACAGTACACATTGTCGAAGACTGAAGCGCAATATACTATAATAGGCTTGCAGTATTTGGATTTGTGAGATGTTTTGTTCGTCATTGTATATTGTTGTTGATTATGTCCGTTGCGAATTTAAGAAAGTGTGTTTGAATGCTCTCTCTAAAACCTTTATAAAACGTTTTAGATGCCGGGGCTTGTATCTTCGCGCAGTTTTAAGTAAATTTAGACTTTATTTGTGCATTGAGGATGAGAAAGCTGATATCAAAGAGTATAACAATCAGAGACGTTGCAGAGGCGGCCGGAGTGTCCATTTCACTTGTGTCTTTCGTGTTGAATGCCAAGCGTGGTCCCGATGGGGAGTATCTGTGCTCTGCATCGCAGCAGACTGCCAGACGCATTGTGCAGGTGGCAAAGGAATTGGGCTATCACAAGAACAGAGCGGCATCATCCCTGCGCTCAGGTTCCAGCAAAACCATAGGAGTCGTTGTGGCGGATATTTCCAATTCCTTTTTCGGAGAAATCTGTCACCATCTCGAAACTATTTCGGCGGAAGAGGGCTATCTGATGGTTTTCGGGTCGTCCAACGATGATCCCGGTATGATGTGCCAATTGGCCAACAAATTCATTGCCTCAGGTGTCGATGGGCTGATTATTTCTCCCTGTGCCCATACTGAGGCTTTCATTACTGATACTGTGCGGAACTTTGTGCCGGTAGTGCTTGTGGACCGCAATCTGGAGAATGTGGAGGGAGTGGGCAGAGTGATGCTGGACAATCACGAGGCAGGCCGCAATGCCACCTCTCACCTCCTTTCAAATGGATTCAGAAAGATAGCAATGGTGCGATACAGGACGGATATGCCCACAATAATCGAGCGCTTCCGGGGTTTTGAGGATTGTATGAAGGAGGAGGGACTAGAGGATATGCTCGGCAATATCATCATAGAAAAGGATAATATCGATGTCGAAATGGAGATGAGCATACGCTCTGCCGTCAATGCCGGTACAGAGGCTTTTATCTTTCCTTCCAATCTGTTGACAATCAAAGGTATATCGGCCATCAACCGACTTGGCTACAAAATTCCGGAGGATATAGCCGTCGTGGGCTTCGACCAGGAGCGCAATGCCTCAATCTACAATCCGCCACTGACCCACGTTTACCAATCTACAGCCCTTGTTGCCCGCCATTCCTTCGATA
>JAEDMF010000195.1 GCA_016303175.1 Bacteroidales bacterium | reverse complement strand
AATCAACGATATTACAAGCATCCAAAACTCAAAGTTGTCTTTTGGATCGTACGTAATACCGAGTAAAAAAGCAATAAGTAGTATTGATGGTAAAATTGACAGTATAAAGGGAGTCCTTCCACGTTTTACTCTTCCCCAACCATAGATGGGATGATGATAATACTCATAACCATCATAATCATCATAATCGTCCATCATAGCATTCAAAAAGTTTAAGAACAACTACAATACTTCTATGGCAAATATATAAATTACTTTTTGAAAATCAAAGCAATAGCCGGGAAAATGTTAATTAACATTTCACAGTGTTCCTTCTGCTGCCATCTGTTCCCGGATAGAAGTTGCGACCTCGTCCGTGAATTCGTACATCAGCCTTTCGGCTATCTTCGAATATGCTCCGAAGGTGTAGCGGTTGTGAATGCGTCTGCGCCGTTTGCGTTTGGCCGGCCGTGCTATGTCCAGGTATCTCTCATAGTCCGGATGTATGAAGGAGAGCCGTCCGTCCATATCCGCTCCGGATGCCGTCTCGATGCGGCGGGCGGAGAGAAGGTGACCGCTCCTGGACTCCACAGTGGAAGATATTGCGGCCGCCTGCCGGCGCAACATATTCCGGCCCTCCTCTTCGAGCACGTTCTTTACAAATCTGGCACGTACGGACATAATGTTCTACATCAGCTGTTAGTTCTATACATCAAATGTTATTTCTATGCTGTAGCCCATCCAGCCTCCGAATATGGAAGCCTCAGGCACAATATCAACCGCTGACAGGGACAGACCGGACAGCAGATCGCAGTTTCCTGAGCCGGCATCTTCCGCAATCTTTCCGACAATCTCCTCCGCAATGTCCAGTGCCTTCAGGTACAGCATATCTTCCTTGTCCGCAGTAGATGCAGCCCCAAGCCGCGGACATACGATGAAGAATGCAGTTGAGATGGAGGATGAGAAGGCATCAGTGCCCCCGCTTTGCCGTTCCTCCGGCCGTGCGGCCACAAGCTGGAAGCCGGAAGAATGGGCCAGCTTTGAAGTTGCATCTGCTGCTGCAGTACTGACAAGTGCCGGCAGCCCGGACACAGGAGTTTTGAAATTATTGATGTACTCACTAAGCCTTATGAGTCTTTGCAATCGCTTCATATTGTTTCTGCTCTTTGAAATTGTGCCACATTATGCCTAATATAGAGAACAGCGGTTCTTCATCAACGCGCCCGATTGATCCGATGACATTGTCTTTGGCAATCTGGACAGCCAGATCCGACCATCCGAAGCCATATCCGCTGCTGCGGCTGCCGCCGTCTTCCTGGGAGAACAACTTCCTGAGCTCGACCGTTTCTCCATCGATATCCACAGTCCCTGACTGAAGGTATTTCAGGCAGGAGGCGAACCACAGGATGATGATGTTCTTTTGCCAAGGCTCAAGCCTTGAAGCGTCGCGGGCAGCTGCTGCGATGTTGCTGTTGTCAATGTCAGGCACACAACGGCCGGCCCTGTTGCTGTGCCGGCTCCTTCGTCTGTAGAGGAAGGCTATACACTCGTTCAAGTCTTCCTCCTTCGCTGTCCTGAGGAAGGTCTGAAGGGCTACTGATGCGTGCCGGAATTCTCCGAAGGTCAGGTCCTGCAGCAACGATGCCGGGCCATAAAGACGGCGCAGACGGCGTTTCATCCTTACTTCTGGCAGCGGGTTATCCACAGAGTCGAAAGAAAGCCTGCATTGCAGCCTGTCTTCATCGACATCCAGCAGGAAGGACAGGCATTTGTCACAAATAAGAGCCGTATTTTCGCAGATGCGTTCCTCTACCCCGGGAATTTTTACCCAGAACAGGCCCGATGCAGACGGCTTGGAGATGCCCAGGAAATAATGTAGCATCTTTATCTGGAACTCCAACGGGGAACCTCCTTTGCTTATGCACTCAGAATATGTCCTGAATGCATATACTACCTGTGAGGCACTCATCTCGTCCCAGCAGGAGGGGATGAGTACTGTTGCACCGGTCTCGTAGATTTCAATCCGGTTCATACTACACTTGCATATTTGTTGCGACGGTCATTGCTTGGAAGCAACTGAACATCCCCGGGGTTGCCGATCAGTCTCTTGATCTGTGCTTTGATGCCGGAAATCTGTCTGGACACATTTTCGCAGAACAATGATACTTCCTTCATTTCCGCAGCACGTCTTTCGCGGTTGCCCTGGTAGGATGGGCTGAACCTGCGTGCCACGCTTGAAGGCATAATGTCCATAAACCAAAGTTCGGCAGCCCTCTTTACCGTCTCAAGTACGATAAAACGCCTGCAGCAATCCAGAATGGAGGCCCCGTTCGTAAGATCCCCGGACAGCTCGGGAAATATTTTTGTCCAGACATCAACACCTATGAATGGAATGAGTTCGGAATTCTGCACTGACGCCATTGTGTCTGCAAGCATACTGAAGGCATAGTTGCTTCCGTCGAGAGGAAACACAGTTTCAAATTCCCCGATACTGTGCACCAGACAGCCCCTGGCAGTTTTTCTTGCCGGACATTCTTCCCAAAGTTCAGGCTTTTCCCTCTCAAGGAACCTGTATAGAGAATCGATTGCGCGATAATACCTGTCGCGCATTGCCCGGTCATCCCTGTCAATCATCCACTCGAAGGGCATCTTTTCATTATCGTCCATCTTCACTTTGCGCCCGGTACCTTCGTGGCTCACACCCGATACCTCCATATACTTGGCAATGGCCTTGAGAGCCACAGGCAGCCTGAAGGCATCTACAAAGTCCTGGTCCTCATCAGCGGCATACGCAAGTATGGCTTTGCGATAGACATTGTCTCCGACCAGGCCTGCAAGTTCCTCTTCTGCAAACTGTATCT
>JAEDMF010000194.1 GCA_016303175.1 Bacteroidales bacterium | reverse complement strand
GCTCTTTCCAAGGATAAGGTGGTGTGGGATGAATTCGATGCCGGAAACCATTCCCACAAGCTCGGGGACTTTATGGTGCCAACCCTCAGCTTCCGCGGCGTCGGTGTAAGTTCAGATTATTGGAAGGGTGCGAATATGGACACCCCAGCCTATTTGTGGACCGCCTTTCCCGCCACCGCTGCAGGCAAGGGCAAGGTGAATGCATACCGGGGCTGGTTCAGGAACAAGACAGCGGGCGCGACCGACATAGTACGGTCTTACGGAGTGCCCGTACGTTGTATCAAAGAAAAATAACAATATAAAACGATAGCATTATGAAAATAACCCGATTTGCTTTTTCTGCACTTGCAGTATTGGCTTGCGTTTCCTGCTCAAGAGAGGTTTTCTCTGAGTCTGAAGAAGGAAAGAAGCCCGGTTTCGTTGAGGGAAAGACCTACATAACTGTAGGAATGCCCGATACCAAGACCATCCTCGGTGAGGCAGACGCCTCCGGAGTCAGGAAGGTATATTGGCAGAATGGAGACAAAATCAATGTAAACGGCGCATCGTCCGAAGCCCTCATCGGCACGGATGGTGGCTCCTCTTCCGCACTCTTCGAGTTCAGTGTCCTGCTGGACTATCCCTACAATCTGATGTATCCTGCTTCCGCCTACAAGGAGGCCGGCAAGGTGACTTTCCCCGCTACACAGAATTACACGGCCGGCTCTTTCGATCCTGCGGCAGCTATTTCTGTGGCCTATGCAGCAGACGAAGCTGAAGCTTTGATTCTCAAGCATACTTTTGCCGTTGTAAAGGTGCCCGTGAAACTGGACACTGACGATTGTGCTCTCCTCGACCTTACTTTCACGGGCAAGGGTGCGGAGCAGGTAAGCGGTGATTTTTCTGTAGATTATACGACTGCTGCCCTGACTTCCCTTTCTGAGGAAAATGCGGACAAGAAAATTGTCATGGACATTTCCTCCATCACTCTTTCGGCCGAGGCTACTGACATTTATATCGTGGTTCCCGCTGGTTCGTACGAAGGCTTCAATATTCGTATTCGTGACGTGAAGGGTCATTATATGGATCAGGCAAAGGCTTCCGCCATCACCCTCGAGGCCGGCAAGGTGTACAACCTGCCCACCGTCTCCTATGTTCCCACAGGTACCCTTGTCACCATTTCCAATGCAGATGAATATCTGACTTTCGTTTCCGATTTCAAGAAGGGCGTATATGGTACAGAGAACAGCGATGTCGTGGTGGAAGTGACCGGAGACCTTGATTTTGCGGACAAGACCTTTGACATAGTGGACAGCAATACCTACATATTCAGCGGTACCTGGAACGGCAACTCCCACCTGATGAAGAACATTACTGCAACCAATGTGGCCATGTTCTATACTCCTACCAACGCTACCATCAAGGACATCGTCATCGACAGCAGTTGTTCCTTCACCAAGACATCGGCCAATATCGGATATTGGGGCATAATCGCCCGATCCCTCAACGGTGCCGACAGCCACCTGAGCGGGTGTACAATCAATTGTGACTGGAATTTTGACTATGGAGCATCCACCTCATTCTGGGGTTATGGGGCTGTGTCAGGCAGGAATGACGGCATAGTGGAAAACTGCGTGATGAACGGCAATGTGATTTATACCAGGACTTCCTCTGCAAAAGTTGGAGCAGGCGTATATGTCGGAGGCATCATAGGCTACAACCACGCTGATGCTGCCAGCGGAATTTCTTCCGTCATCCGCAACTGCACGATGAACGGAAACCTCATTTTCAACGAACCGGCTAAGGAATACAGGCCCGTATCAGAGGGTACCAACAAATATTTTAACGCCGGCGGCGTGCTCGGTCACAACAAGGGTACGGCCGAATACCTGAAGATGTATGGCGACGTCCTCTATCAGGATTATGTGCTGGATGCCTTCGTGGGCGGCGTCATAGGCAACTCCGACGGACCGCTCGTGGACCATTGTGAGATGTACGGCAACATTTCGGCACTCCAGCCGGATGCCCTGAAGGCTGACAAATATGCCCGTCTCTTCGTGGGCGGTGTCATCGGCCGCTGCTGGAACGGTACCCTGTCCAACTGTACCAATGTCAAGGGCAAGACAGTAAGCGGGTCCTCACAGACAAACAATATGAATCTTGGCGGCATTGTGGGTTCTACAGGCACTACCGTGATTAAGGACTGCGTCAACAATATGACTGTCCAGATGAATGACAAGGGAGCCTATTATGCCTATCTCGGAGGTATTGTGGCTGCCTTCGGTGCGAATTCAAGTATAACTAATGTAGAGAACAACGGTCCCGTCAATGTGGGAGTGCTTGCCAATACTTCAGGTGCCCAGACCCACGTCGGAGGTGTGGCCGGTCATGCTGCTGCCGAAATGAACGGCGGCACTATCACTGCCAACAAGTCTTCCATCCACAACAATGCCCAGATTTACTGCAATGCACCCCGTGCCTGCACAGGTTTCACCGGAGCGAACTTCGGCGGCGTTGTTGGACGTCTGGATGCCAGCGCTTCCAATCTTACTAACTCCGGAAAGGTTTATCTCAATTTTGGAGATGATACGGATCAGGTCAATATAATGAAATATGTGGCAGGCGGCGGAATTGTCGGCCGTATTCCCAAGGCCATCACTCTGGACGGCTGCATCAACAGCGGCCCCATACAGTTCAGATATTGGACCAGTGCGGCAGACGATACCAAAATAAAGGCAAACAACACCAAAATCAACTATGTGGGAGGTATTGTGGGCTGCGTGCTTTCCGGTGCTGCTGCCGGAGGCATTGCGGTGACAATCAAGAACTGTGTCTGCTACGGCAACATGAACTCGTCGAACAACAATACTG
>JAEDMF010000193.1 GCA_016303175.1 Bacteroidales bacterium | reverse complement strand
GTCTCGGAGTACTCATATTCATCGGTTCACTGATGACAATCGACATCGTCTGGGCTCTGGTGGATTTCCACCATTTCGGAAATATCAGAAGACACCGAATGCTGGTAGGAGGCTACCTCAGTCACTCTTCTGCTGCCTTGTCCCACTCGAAGCCGTACAGAAGAGATTCTATCTGTCTGAGATATAGTCTCTTGTCATATTTGGGAGCATATACGTATGCTTCTATGCATATCAGTTCGTCGCCGGAGGGGCTATAGAAAGTATGGGAGACAAAAGGACCGCCCATAAAGTCTCCTTCGACGTCCCAGAAGCCTCTCAACTCGGCAAAGCGAATGTCCTTGTAGGCTGCATATTTTACAGAAGGTGCTATTACTCTTGAGGTGGTCATATAAGTACCTTCGAACATTCCCGGCACATTCGCCTTGAGCAGGGCGTTCCTCCTGTCCACAAGCGCTTCAGGGGTAAGTTCGCTTTTCTTGTGTGTTGCAGGATGCCTGCTTATGAAGATGCCCTGCTGCACATAGGTCGTCTCATAAGATATCCACAGGAAGTCCTCCGTCCTTTTCTTGAGGGAATAGCCCGAGGGGAATACCATATTGCCCCCGCGAGTGAAATCGTGTACAACTTCGGCGAGCTTGCGTTCTTGATATTTGCGTGTATTGCTTACCACCCTGTCCCTTTCCGTCTGTTCGATGGTGGAGATTATGGTATGCATATTTTTCTCCAGCAGGTCGGCAGCCTCATCCTGAGTAGAAGCATTCACCGTAATCACCAACTGGGGACTGGCCCATTTGTTCATATTGTACACAATTCCGGGTACGTTCACTCCGGCGTTAATATTGAGCATCACTATGTTGCGGTGAATCTGGAACATTTGGGTGAAGTTGGAGGGAGTGACGGTGACAAGGCTGTACAGAGGCTCCTTTTGGGGCAAATAGGGACAGTCTGCGGTAAGGCTGTCTCTGAGTATCATTCCTGCGGCGCCACTCCACCAGATTTTTTCGCTTACTACAAGTACCTCTCCGGCCTTTCCGCTCACATTGGGAAGGATTTTGCCGGTTCTGTTCTTACAAGCGGGTGCAGCCAGCATCATTGCCGCAAGCAGTATGAAAAGTTGCAACTTTCTCATATAATCATTGTTATTTTATCAATTTCGTAATGTCATTTCCGAGCGCCAGCATCATCAACAACACTATGAGCACCATTCCTATCATTTGGACAACTATCAGAAACCGTTCCGACGGCTTGCGTCTGGTAATCATTTCGTACAGGGTTATCACTATATGGCCGCCGTCCAGCCCGGGTATGGGAATAAGGTTCATCACTCCGAGCATAATGCTCAACATTGCCACTATGCTGAAGAACTGGGTCCAATCCCAACTTGAGGGGAAGACCTGACCTATGCTGATGAAGCTTCCCACCGATTTGTATGCTCCGGTGGATGGCGTAAAGACGAGTTTCAAATCCTGGAGATAACCACCGATATTGCTGAATGTCAATTTGATGCCGGCCGGAATAGCTTCAGCAAAATTATATTCTTTGCGACAAATCCCTGGCAGGCTGGGGTAGATGCCCAGCAGTCCGAGACTGTCCACTTTCAGCTGTATCGCAAGGGTGTCGGCGCAGCAGGTGACGCGGCCCTCGTTGCTCCTTCTTACGACAAGGGCTGTGACGGTGCTGTTGCGGTAATTCTGCAGCAGGGCCCTGGAATCCTGAACAAAGGGCGTGGGATGACCCTCGATGCTGATTATGCTGTCCATATGCCTGAGTCCGGCGTCTGCATTGGGGGAGGAGGGCAGGAGAGTGTCCACCACGAAAGGAACGGCGAGTGCGAAGAGTTCGGGAGTATTTATGACCTCACCTACAAGGGAGCGGTCCATGTAGAGGGTGACGGTGTCATTGTCGCGCAGAACCTTGGCTGTAAGGGGAGAGCGTCGTGCAAGGTCGGCAGCCAGCGTCCCGAAGTTCTCAGGGACATAGTCGTCGAAGGCCAGGATTTCGTCGCCGGTGCGGAAGCCCATCTGCTCGGAAAGGGCGTTGGTGTATATTTTGTTGCCCTTGTTGGCAATGTAGCTGGTGCCGTTGCAGAAGAGCAGACCTATATACACGAGTATGGCGAAGATGAAATTGAAGAGCACTCCTCCGAACATCACGAGCAGCCTCTGCCAGGCCGGGTGGGTGCGGAATTCATAGGGCTTGGGTTCCTCGGCGAGAGCGTCGGTGTCCATCGACTCGTCCACCATTCCACTTATTTTGCAGTAACCTCCGAGCGGTAGCCAACCTATGCCGTAGTCCGTATCCAACTCCTTCAGTTTGGGTAAGATACGCCCGAGCAGTTTGTTGTGCTTGGTGCTGAACAGACGAAAGCCTCCTACGTCGAAAAAGAGGTAGAATTTATCTACCTTTATGCGGAACAGTTTCGCAAAGAAATAATGGCCCAGTTCGTGGATGAATACCAGCAGGCTCAGGGCCAGAATGACCTGCAGGGTTTTCAGCAATACTGTCATAACAATTCTTCTGCGATGCGTTTGTATTCTGCATCGGCCTCGTATATGTCCTCAAGGCTTACCGAACCTGTGTCAGGCACCCTTGCCATCGTTCTTTCAATCAGGTCAGCAATTCCATAGAAACTGATTTTCCCCTCAAGGAAGGCTTTGACGGCAACTTCGTTGGCAGCGTTCATTGCCGTAGGCACAAGGCCGCGGCGCCCTATGGCTTCAAAAGCCAGGCCAAGACAGGGGAAACGCTCCAAATCAGGTTTTTCGAAATTCAAGCTCCCAAGGCTGAAGAAATCCAGTTTCGGATTGCTCAGGCTGAGGCGGTGGGGATAGCTCAGGGCATACTGTATTGG
>JAEDMF010000030.1 GCA_016303175.1 Bacteroidales bacterium | reverse complement strand
CTCTCTCCACGCACATCCGTTCCCGTCACCTTTATGGTCGAATAGCCATAGTCCATCGGGGTAAGGATGAACTTGCCGTTCTGATACATGAAGTTTGCGGCAGCGCCGTCGTTCTCGAAGCTGTATTTGAGCACCTCCCCATCGTCGTCACAGAAATATTCGGAGGCCTCATAAGATACGGCGTCGTCATTGCGCGAGCCGAACACCACGTCCGGAAGGTCCTTGCCTTTGTAAGGAGCTGAATTCGGCAGTACGGTGAAGGAGAAGGTCCGCCGGTCGAAATCCCCGTAAACATCCGTAACCTTGAGGACGGCACTATGGGTGCCCTCAGCCAAGAGCGCGCCCTTGACCCTTATCACGGGTTTTTCCCGCACGAGAGTGTCCAGCACAATAGCAAGGCTGTCCTGTGCGCTCTTTCTCTCAAGATCAATATAATAGAAATGTCTGGCCGGATTGGCTATCTCCACGTTCACGGCGGGATTCAAGTGAGCCTTGAATTCCAGCGACTCGGCGCTCACGCTGAGGGAAGGAGGAATGTTGAGGCCCGTAGTCACCTGTATTCGCGGACTCAGGGCAGAAGCATTCTCGGCAAGATCCAAGGCTTGAGCAGCAAGATAGTATTTGGTATCGAACTCCAGGCCGGAAATGCTGCCGCTGAGTGTCTCACCCGCCTTGAGATCGCCCACATAGAAAGAAGCGAACTCCTTGTCGGTCACTGAAGTAAAATCCGAAGTGGAATAATATATTCTTATGACAGAAGGAGTGCCGTCATCAGAATCCAAAGGTACCGGGACACTGATATCGACATTGTTAGACAGAACCTCTGCAGTGGGAGAGGATGGTCTCATAGGGGCTGCGCCGCCAGTGCCGGCAATTGCCTTGTAGCAGTTCACCAGTCCCTTGCCCATATCGAACGTTGGGTTGAAGGAGGATATGGAGGTGGTGTTCTTCAGTATTCTCTCCTTTATCTGGGCTGCTGTCACTCCTGTCCCCTTGAGATAGGAAACAGCGAGAGCGACTACTCCACTCACGTGCGGACAGGCCATCGAGGTGCCCTGATAATAGCCGTACTTATTGCCCGGAAGAGTGCTGAGAACCTGATTGCCTTTCTTTGCATCACCTCCCGGAGCGGCTATGCTAACCCAGGAGCCATAATTGGAATAATAAGCTCTGCGGTAGTCGGCGCCCACGGAAGAAACCACTATTGCATACTGGGAATTGGTACCGTGAGGCTGAATTGAATTTTCATTGCCGGCAGCGAAGACCACGATACCACCCTTGATGGGGCCTGTCTGGGCTCCTGAAGCAGCTGTTCCGGCATTATCCACAAAATACTTTATCGCAGCCTCCAGAGAAGACGGGATGGACATAGGAACGGTATAACCCCAACTGTTCTGGGCTATTACGGCTCCATTGTCGCAGGCCCACTTTATGGCCGCGGCGCCGTCTGCATCCTTATCCCCCTCGAAAATCTGGCAGGACATTATTCTCACACCTGCCACTTTCTTGGCTGCATCACCTCCTGCCACACCGCATACGCCCTTACCGTTGTTGTTGACCGCCGCCACCGTACCGGCCACGTGGGTGCCGTGACTGTCTGCCGTGACATTGAAATCCCCCTTGACAAAATTTCGTCCGCAGGTGCCCCTCTGCTTAGGATTTTCCCACATATTTGCGGCCAGGTCCTCATGAGTGTAGTCCACGCCTCCGTCCACAACCGCCACAATCACATCCTTTGAGCCGGTAGTATAGCTTTTCCACACGGGAAGCACATTGATGTCGCAGCCACTCGCCGACGATGCAACGGAACCATCATTGTAATAATGCCACTGGGAGCCGAGCCGGGGGTCATTGAAAAGCGAGGCGGCGCCAGAAGCCCCGCGAGGCAAAGTACTTGCATCCGGGACAGCGTAAGGAGACACTCCGGCATCTTCGTCCTGGTCCACATAGACAATCTCGTCGCTGATTTCCAGAGGCACGGTACGCACAGGATACTCGAGCATATCAACGCCTTCAATATTGCTCAAACTGCCCGAAGTCTTGCTCACAGGCAAAGTCTCATCATACTCGGCCACATACCAAAGGTGCAGGCCTGCCGCTCTTGTACGTGGTTCGAACTCCCCGGCATACGGGAAGAGTCTGCGCAGCCTTACAATGCAGGTACCGGCCGCCTTGGTCTGCTCCAGACGCACGCAGCCGTCCTCAGCTGTCGCATTCTCAAAATCCCGGGCCAACTCGGGCGTAACGTGCATATTTACCTTGCCGCTCACTCGTGCCTCTTCCGGCACATCGTCCCCTTTGATTTCGACGCCCTCCCGCACAGACAGGTCAAACTCAGGTTCATTGACAGTGCAGGCGGCAAGCACGGCGACGGCGCAGGGCACAATTGCTATGTTTCTGATTTTCATTTGATTTCCATTTCAATACAACGGCTCAAGTTTCGCAAGTTATAACTTATTTATGTCTTGGGGTTTGTGCCGCTTGCGAAACAGTAGTAAAGTTAGGAAAAGAACGCGGTACAGCAAACCTGTCCGCGTTCCTTTTCACTCAACTGATGCAGGTAACTATATGGAAATTACCTGGAACGATGGCGACGCATATATTTGGCATCAATCTCCATAGGAGCTATGCCGAGCGCACCGGGCACGAACAACTGTTTGCCGGCAGAAACAGACGCCCTTGTAGGCGAAGCCTCAGGCGCGGGAGCCACAGAACCGTCAAAGCAGAAGGTATCATCACCATTGCTTGATGCAAGCAGACCACCAGCATAGGAAATGATCGTATGGAAGTAAATGGTCTTGTCCCGGGTGTCGTAATAACTCAAATAAGGATAGTCCTGATTGTAGCCCTGAGTCTCAACAATATAGATATTGCCATAGATATCGCCATCTTCAGGGAACACACAGAACACCTGTTTAGGCACATAGACATTGCCGCTCTCGTCCATACTGAAAGACAAATTGGCAGCGGCAGGACCGAATCCCTTCAGCGTCCATTCATCATTTTCAGCATCGTAGGCCACCTCCATTCCGGGCTGAGTACCCAAAACAGCGAGGAAATCATTATTATAGGTGAAAGTACCTGTGAGTTCAGCCGGTTTTACGAACTCGGCGGTAGTGATACTCATGCGGAATACTTTGGAGGTCTCCGAACCGTCTGCACTCATATAGAAAGCGAGCAAGGTGTATCCGGTCTTCTGCTCCAGATTGTATTCAGCATCCTTTACCTCTCTCTTATTTGCAAAGAATTCAATATATTCCTCCTGGAAATCAACTCCGTCTTCCTCTGCCCATCCCGCAATATATTCTTTGACAGAGGCGATATAATCCTCGTCACTCACACCTTCAACATCCTCAGAAGGAACAAGTTCATAGTAATAATACTTGTTGGGAGTACTGGGTGCCAAACTGAATTCAACGAGATTTGAGGACGCTGCGATTGCAATACTGATAGAAAGAGGTTTGACGCAGTCTGCGGGAGCGATAGAAACCTCGTTCTCATTGACGTTGCCATATACATCATACACCTTCCCGGCAGGAATGGTGAATTCAAAAACCTCGTTCTCCAAAGGCTCGACGGGGAGGCCCACATTGATGACCTTGCCCTCACCAGTTAAGGAATAACTGCAGACAGCTGACCTTTCGGAAGTATAGCCATTGCCGTCTAACGTGTATTTAGCCTGGATACTGTCCGGTTCGATGCCATACACTACATTTGCAGACTCCACCGTAAAGGCGGCACTCTCCCACTCGGCAAGTACTACAGTAAGAGGGTTGGTCTCAGATACACTGAGTTCGAAAGGAACGTTCTCATACTGGGCCCAGATACCTCCGTCGGGGCCGTCCTTATAATGCAGCATCTCGTCAGTAAAGGCCTCGTTGGCAATTCCAGCATTGCCTCCCTCGCTTACGGGCAAGCTGGTGACAATACCAGCACCGAAGGTAACGGAAAGCAGTTTGCCGGCCTGATATTTCTCAGCTGGAACAATCACAACAAGGTAATTGCCATCAACGGCCAGGCTCTTTCCGGAAAGTTCAAAGGACTCCTCAGGAGCAGTAAAATAGCCGTCCTCATCAAGATTTGACAAGTCCTTAATAGCCCAGCCGCTGACCGTGACGGCAGCATTCTCGGCAAGCGCGAGGGCACGGTTGAAAGGAATGTATATAGCCATGCTGCCATCCTCGCTTTCCTCATACTCCACTCCGCTCTCGATGACAGAGGGCGCCTGGGTATCATCAAGGATGAATACCTTGGAAGCCAGTTCCGATACGGTTCCGCTGGCGGAAGTAGCAACAGCAAGCAAGGTGTAAGTAGAACCGCTTTCGAGTTCATCTGCTTCCACCACTACAGACGAATTATCCTTTGCCTCTACGCAAGCGGAAGCAATAGCATCGTCTTTATAGTTGTCGCTCAGCAGATAATCAGCGTTAATTCGGGATGCGCTGATATAGCCCTCGAAAAGGGCATAAGAATACCAGGTTGTGTTCTCGTCGGCGGGTGCAATTGTTGCCTTGATGTAGTTCTCGGCAACGTCACCCTCCTCGACTGTAATTATGGGAGCACCCGTCTCAATGCTATCGAATTTCTTGTCCTGCTCGAATCTTGCACAGGAGGCGAAGGCCATAATGGATGCAAAAGCAACAATAAAAATCTTTTTCATAATAACTCCTCCTCAACTAATTCTTTGCAGCAGTAATATCGCCGGTTACAATTCCCAGAATAAAATCATAAGCGTCCGTTCCCGCATAAAATCCCTGCTCAGGCGGGAACTTCAGGCCTGTCACAGCTCCGTTCTCCCAAACTATTTCCACTTCGCATTTTCCTGACTTGACATATTCGTCAGTGGCAGCATCAAAGCCATAGAACTTAAGGTCATACGATTGGTAATCATTCAAATCCTGCTCGAAGGAAAGTTCGATGGAAGTCATCTCATCATTCACTATGCCATATACAGGACCAGCTACTTGTGGCCCACCCGTGATCATCTTGGCAAGGTCGGAGAACCACACTTTCTGAACGTCGCCATCAGCATCCTTGCTTAAGGTCAGGCCCCAAGTACTTGCACCAGCCCAATAGTCAGTACCGCTGGCAACGTAGTCGCCCAAAATAGGAGTAAGCGGATGGTCAACATCAGAGATGACAACCTTGCATTTTGCGTTGGAGCCGAGATCCAGACTTGTGGATAGTTCAATTAAGAAACTCATATCTCCTGTATAGATGCCATTCACTATTCCCTCCAGTTCAATGTACTGTGTCCTTTTTTCGGCATCGAACTTGAGAGTGCCACCGATTGTGTTCACCTGATAGTTTGTCCCTTCCACGGGCTGGACCTTGGAATCCTCATCCTCTACGATTGAGAAGGTTGCCGAACCTTCCAGACCGCTCACGGAAGCGAGGGAAACAGGAATGCGGAGAGTGCCGTCTTCGGGCAAGGTGTAAGTCTTGCTGCTGAAGGCAATAAAAGCGTTCGCATCATCAAATACCGGCTCAAGGTTCTTATCGCAGGATGCGGCAAGGACAACAGCCATAGATGCGGCAGTAATATATCTTATAAACTTTTTCATTTCTGTCTGATTATTTCCATTCAGGGTTCTGCTCAAGATTTTTGTTCACTTCGCGTTCTGACTTGGGAATGGGAAGCGCCCACTTGTAACTGGGGAAAGGAATATTGGCATTTTTTTGCATAAGGAAAGCATCGGCTGTCCTAACAACGCCCTTCTGCCAACGGGCAAGGTCATACAGATAATGTCCCTCCCAAGCAAGTTCCTTGCGGCGCTCCTTCTGTATGTCAGCGATAGTGGCCGAAGGATATTTGCTCGCGCCGCGAAGTTCGGCCACAGCATTCAGGTCGGCGAGATAATCTACACCCTGTGCGCCACGACGACCTGCCTCTGCACGGTTGAGATACATCTCCGAGAGTCGGATGATGACCGTATTGTTGGCATCAACACCATCGCTCAGACCCTTGCCTGAATATTTGAGAGTCCAGTGACCGGAGCAATGTCCTGCATTCTTATCCTCAGTGTAGAGTTCCTTGCGGACGTCGCCATCCTCATACAGAGCATACAGTTCAGCACTGCAGAGACAGTCTCCATAAGTGCCGGCAGGATTGGTCATATAGCATACGTCCAAATTGCTGTAGTTGCTCAGGTCGATATAGGCCTCGAAAATGACTTCTTCCGCACCCTTGTCCTCCTTCCATGCAGTCTTGTAACGGTCCTTGCTGTAAAGCGAATAAGCAGAGTTGCCTATCACCTTGGACGCGTAAATGGCACTGTTATCCCAGTCTTCCATATAAAGATACACGCGGCTGAGAAGGCCCTGGATGGCGGGAAGGGTTACCGAAGCTTTGGGGCTTGTGAAATTTTTGCGGCAATATGAAGGATCTATGATGCTCTCGGCCTCGAGAAGGTCAGCCACAATGTTCTCATATACCTTCTTGACCGTCTCACGAGCAGGTTTTGCAGAAGGGTTAGTATGGTAAATATAAGGAATACCCAGATTGCTCTTCCCTGTGGCCTTGACATAAGAATATGGCTGGGCATAAATCCTTACGCAATCGAAATGCGAAAGGGCGCGCAGGAAAAGGCACTCTGCCTTGAGGTTGTTCAGGTCCTGACTGCTTACGCTTGCGCTTTCCTTGCCTGCCAGATTGTCAATCACATTGTTGCACTTCGCAACCGTATAATATGTGTACAGCCACTGGGCGCTTGTTGCATCGGAGAGGTAATTCCAGTTAAGTTCCGGAACATAGCGGTTGGAATTGTGTCCCAAATTCTTCTCACCATTGCCGGAGCGCATTTCGCAGGAAAGAACCCAGTCTCCGCCGTACCAGCCGTCACTGGCAAGATAGGAATATGCGCCGGCTGTGGCCTTGTCCAAACCCTCATAGGTAGAAAGTGTCAATTCTGTACTTTGGGAAAGGGGAGGTTCCTGTGTAAGGAAATCCTTGCAGGCAGAGAGGGACAGGGAAGCAATAATGATTGCTGTATATGCAAATTTATTTTTCATCGTATTATCCTCCTCATTTTAGAATGTAAGTTCAATGCCTCCGATGAAAGACTTGGTAAGAGTATAAGCGCCGCCATAGGCGTAGCCAAGTTCGCCGAAATCGGGGTCAAAGGCATCGACGTGGTGGAAAGTATAAGGGTTCAAGGCGCTGACATACAGCTTCAGACCCTTGATTCTCATAGCGTTGAGAGCCTTCTCGGGAAGGTCGTATGACAAAGTTATGTCCTTGATGCGCAGGTAGCTGCCATCCTGGAGGAAACGGGAAGAAGCACCCGCGTACCACACGTTGCTTCCTCCGGCTATGGGTTTGGGGTTGCAGCCTGTATCACCGGGCTTTTTCCAATAATTCAAAGCCTTGGCATAGCTGTTGGAGGCAAGGGTGTCCTCACCGTCAGTAATGTACCAGTTGTCCACAAGAACTTTGTTTCCATAGGAATACATAAAGTAGGCGCTCAGGGAGAGACCCTTCCACGAAAGGACAGTATTGAAACCGCCGGTTGCAAGAGGCTCAGGTGAACCTATATATTTGAAGGGAGCTTCGGAACGGTCAGATGTCAAAGTTCCGTCTTCCTTTACGAAGAGGCCCTCACCTGTCGTAGGATTGACACCTGCATATTCCCTGATATAGAAGGTGTACATACTGCGTCCTTCCGCAATGCGTACAGGAGTGTCACTACCCTCGCCTAAACGATAGTCTGTTGTTTCGAGGAAGCCGCTGCCGCCCAGGTCAAGCACCTTGGAACGGTTCATCGCAATGTTGGCGCCTACGCTCCAATACCAGTCTCCGTTGCGTATGATTTCGCCGTTCAATGCAAGCTCCACACCTTTGTTCTCGAGTGAACCTACATTGCGGAAGTTGGAACCGAAGCCTGTAGTGGCAGGAACACGGACTGAAAGCAGCATATCCGTAGTCAGACGCTGATATACGTCCACCGTAGCAGTGAGCCTGTCGTCAAAAAAGCCCAAGTCCAGACCCACATTCCAAGTCTTGTTCTTCTCCCAAGAGAGGTCCTCATTGGAAGGACGAGTGGGCACCATAGTTGAGGTACCGGCATATTCACCTGCTCCATAAACGCCGTAGGCAAGGTAGGGAGTGATGTTGTTGTTGCCGTTCACACCATAGCTGACACGAAGTTTCAAATTGTTGAACCACGATGTGACAGGCTGCATGAACTTCTCGTTGCTGATGTTCCAGGAACCGGATACGGACCAGAAGCAGCCCCATTTGTTGTTGGAACCGAAGAGAGATGAACCGTCACCACGGACAGAACCCTGAAGGAAATACCTGTTTGCATAGTTGTAGTCGGCAATGCCGAAGAAAGACAACAGCGTATATGCTGACCTGGAATACCCTGTGGCATCCTTGGCCTGGGTAGCGGTGGAAAGATAGGGGATGTCGGGATTGATTCCACTTGCAGATCCCGCCAAACCGTCATAAGACTCCTTCATTGCCTCCTGACCGGCCAGAACACGTACAGAATGATCGCCGAAGATATCATTGTATGTAATGGTGTTGGAGGTTGTCAGGCGTATGTTCGACTGACGTGTCTCCTGCAATGCGGCTACTCCATCAGGCTTTGCGAGAGGGTTGTAATACTCCCTTGAGTTCACATAGGAGAACTCTATGGCATTGTTGGACTTGAGAGTGAGCTGTTTGATGGGCTTCCACTCGAGATACATGCTGCCGTTCAAACGATATTCGTTGTCAAAAAGCTCATTGAGCTTGGCATAAGCCATAGGGTTGTACCCCTTATTCTCCGCAGGCTTGGTATAAGAGCCGTCGGCATTCTTTATAGGTGTCCAAGGGAATAACCTGAACATTGTGAACGCCGGATTATCATAAAGGGAAGATCCTGTTCTGGATGTAGTCTGAGTCTTGCTGTACACTCCGGCTATGCGGGTGCCGGTCTTGAGGGTCTTGGTCAGATTATAGTCGGCATTCAGTCGCACGGAAACGCGCTGGAAGCCTGTGCCCTCATAAACGCCGTCATTTGAATGGTACGAAGCCGATGCATAATAGGAGGAACGGTTGGTACCGCCTGAGGCGTTGATTTCGTAGTCCTGCATAAGACCCACCTTAGTGAGGTCCTTGTACCAGTTGTGGGTACCGTCCTTGAGCAGGGACCAAGGAACATAATAAGCAGAAGTAGGGTCGTCGGGGTTATAACCGCCGTTTACAGCGGCATCACGCCAATATCCAATTAACTCCCCCCCCGTCATAGGGCGGATATTGTTGTCGTTTGCAAGCTGGGAAGCGCCGACCTTTACACGGGCGGTAAATTTTGCCTGACCGGCCTTGCCACTTTTGGTGGTGACAAGAATGACACCGTTGGCAGCCCTTGAACCATATACGGAAGCAGCCGCAGCATCCTTGAGGACGGTGATGCTCTCGATATCGTTGGGGTTGAGGAAGTTTGTTGTGGAGGCCGCGGCGCCATCACCATAATACGACCCGGAACGCATATCCTCTGTCATCACGGGAATACCGTCGATTACCCAAAGGGGTTCATTGCCGGCGTTGATGGACGACGTACCGCGGATACGGATATTCGAAGAAGAACCGGGGGCGCCGGAATTGGCTGTGATGGAAACACCTGCCATCTTGCCGGAGAGCAGTTTATCAACGGATGTAGCCGGAGCCTCTGCCAGTTCTGCTCCCTTCACGGAGAGTACACTGCCAGTGTTGGCCTCGCGGCGCACTGCACCATAAGCTACGACTATCACGTCTGCTAGCTTCTGAGTTTCAGTCTCCAAAGCAATCACCATAGACTTCTGTCCATCGACTGCAACCTCTGCAGATACATAGCCGAGGCAACTCAAAATGATGGCTCCGTCCTGGGGAACGCTGATGATGAAGTTTCCCTTTGAGTCAGTCATTGCGAAATTGGACGCACTGCCCTTTTCCTGAATGGTAACACCAGCTATGGGATCACCATTTTTCTCAGTAACGGTGCCGTTCAGATATACCCTCTGAGCGAAAGCCGCCGTAGCCACGAAGAGCAGGACTGCCACTGTGAAAAATTTGCTGATTTTTCTCATAGGTTAATAATTATTATGATTAATACTAATGTGCTTACAATTTATAAGCAATATCTAAGCTATTGCTAAAATATATAAGTATTTTAAGTCTTTCTGTTTCAGGTTCATCAGTTCTAACTGTCTATAAACCAGCTCTAAACCAAATCAAGTCGCAAATTTACACAATAATTTTTCACAATTACAAATTATAAGCACATTTTTTCAATTTTTATAAAACCTACAATTCTCAAACTTTTTTCAGACCTACAATTTTCATATATTTGCACGGCCGAAAAAAACACTATACTTATTATATATATGAGAATCAGCGGAAAGGAGCTTTCGTTAAAATTGAAGGCGGAACTCAAGGAAAAGGTTGCCCTGCTCAAGAAAGAAGCCGGCAGGGCGCCGCAACTTACTGTAATACTTGTTGGGAACAATCCAGCCAGTGTCAGTTATGTAACCGGCAAGGCGAAGGCCTGCGAGGCTGTAGGCATTGACAATCGCACAATACGGCTGGACGCTTCCACAGAAGAAGCGTCCCTGCTCGGTCTCATAGCCGATCTCAATGCCGACGAAACAGTGGACGGCATATTGGTACAATTGCCCCTGCCCCCGCACATCGACGAAAACCGCGTCATCGATGCCATTGCCAAGGAAAAGGATGTGGACGGTTTCCATCCGCTCAATGTGGCTGCACTGTGGCAGCACCGCCCCTGTACCGTACCCTGCACACCCAAGGGCATCATCAAACTGCTCAAGGAGGCAGGCGAGGATATTGCAGGCAAGAGAGCCGTAGTAGTGGGACGCAGCAACATAGTGGGACTGCCGGTAGCCAAACTGCTGCTGGACGAGAACGCCACTGTGACCATAGCCCACAGCCGCACCCGCAACCTGGGCGAGGTGACACGCGAGGCCGACATTCTCGTGGTGGCAGTAGGGCGCCCGGGCACAATCACTGCGGATATGGTGAAACCCGGAGCCGTGGTGATTGATGTCGGAGTGAACCGCAACAGCACTACCGGCAAGCTATGCGGAGATGTGGATACGGAGGCCGTGGAGGCTGTCGCAAGGTGCATCACTCCGGTACCAGGCGGCGTCGGCCCGATGACCATTGCCTGCCTGATGGAAAACACGGTGGAGGCTTTCGAAGCAAAGTTGCCCCGATAGCCGGCACAGTTCCTTTACCTGCCTGACGAACAACACAATGGAGGCTATCAAAGCTAAATTGCTCCGATAGCCTCCTGCGTGACATATAGTGCCGGACGACTCCCTATCTGATGATGCGGCCTACACCGTTGCGTGCACTGCGCACATCCGGACACGCAAGCTTGCCTATATCGACCGAACCAACGCCATTGATGGTAATGTCAGCCTTGCCACAAGCACCTTTCACCTCAACGTCACCCACTCCGTTGACCTCGGCAGTGAAGGTCTCCGCCTGAAGTTTGTCGATGTCAATATCACCAGCACCGTTGATTTCTGCGGCAAAAGACTTCGTCTGAAGCCTGTCTATATCAATGTCGCCCGCACCGTTGATTTCCATATAAACCTCATCGTCTGTAGTCAAATTTCCGATTTTTATATCGCCGGCACCGTCCACCTCCAAGACGAATCTGCCCTGTCCGAATACATTCTCCGCTTCAAAGTCCGCTGCCCCAAGAACGGAAACCTCTCTCAATACGGGACTGCTCACCCAAATATCAATGTCGGGTGTCTTGTTGAAGCGTTTTACCTTAGTTCCTACTATAAGCGTCTTGTCCTTGACCGAAAATTCAAGAACTTCAATCACTTCCTTAGCGGCCGCTACCCTTACCTGACAGGGGCCTGGAGTATATTTCACATCGAAGATTCCACTCAACTCCACGGCATCGAATTCCAGACTATCAATAGTGAGCATCGAAGGAATCTGATTTTCAGAGATAATAACTTTAGGCGCAAGAAATTTTTCTCCCAACTTGTCGGAATTAAACTTTATCATCTTGCAGGATGCGGCCATTGAAACTGCCGTGAGAGTCATTGCCGCGATGGCGATTGTACGTTTCATAATTTTATTCTATATATTCCTTTAAATTTATACCAAGGAGGCTGGCCCTCTGCAATATCGCGGGCAATTCTTCCTCCAAAAAATGTTTTCTGTCTATGTCGAGAATCTTCTCTCCGGCATCCGAGGTCACGAAATAGCCGATTCCACGCCTGTTGTATATGGCTCCCCTTTCGGTGAGAAGTTCATAACTTCTTGCCACAGTGTTGGGATTCACACCTATTATGGCTCCCCACTCACGCACCGAAGGGATGCGGTCTCCCTGGGCAAACTCGCCCTTGAGAATGCGCTCGCAAATATTGTCGGCAATCTGTATATATATTGCCTTGTTGCTGTCAAACTCCATCAGTGCTTCAATGTTTTGATTCTGAAATATATACCTGCGGACAAAAGGCAGAACTCAAGTATGTTGAGCCCATACACCGTGCCGTTAACCCAGCCCATAATGGAATTGACCGTGTCCGCATTGAAATCTCTCTGGAGCGCGTCGAATATGCCTTCAAAACCGAAGATATTCGCAACCATTATGCTGCCGAGAATGCTTCCGAACACGGAGGAAAGGGCAATCAAAACGAGGAAGGTCTTTGCGGCTTTGTTGCGTTTGAAAAAGATTGAGCCGAGGCAGAAACAGAGCATATAATTACAGAAACTCAGGAAGGCGGGCAGACCGAGGTGTATCTCCAATGCCCCCTCTGTAGCATCGTAGAGTTCTTTTTTCAGTCCGAAGAGAATCTTTATGAGGTTGGTTCCATAAGTGTCGGAAAAACACAGGCTCAGCAGAGTGTCACAGCAGAGGAAGACGGCCACAATTGCAAGAGGAACCAAAACGCAAGCTGTCAGTATCATGCTCGGGCTTTTCTCAAAAGAGGAGGCGGGCAGGAGCAGGAAAGCACTGCCATACTGCTTGGAAGTAATCTCGCCGTACATCTTCACAGGGAAGGTGAAAACGAAAATGAGAACGGCAATGGAAGCGGCAACAGTGGCGTAGGTGGAGGACATTGCCTCGCTCGGCCTGCCATTGAAGACGAAAGAAAAAATCTGGGAGACGACAAAGCACAGCAGAGGCAGGGCGGAGAGTATGGCGCCGGAAATAAGGTACTGGCTTTGGGCACGGCGCATATCATACACGAGATATTTGCCGAAGCGCTTGATATCGAATACTTTATTCATTATTCAAAGAAGTTTGCTAGTTATTTAAAAGAGCTTTGATGATGTCCTTGTGTTTGTGCACAGCATTGAAAAGAGCCTCGATGCTGACCTTGCTCTGAATGCCGGTGACATTGGGATACACCTGGATGAACCCTCCGGGCAGTTGCTCGGTGTAAAGGCTGTTTTCATTAAGAATGTTGCCATAGTCAAAGTAGAGTTTGTCAGCGATGGCCTCCAGGCTGGCATTTACAAGCACTTCCTGCCTGTCAAGTATGATGATGGGGTCAATGATGTTCTCAAGGTCACGCACCTGGTGGGTTGAAATAACTATTGTGGAATCCTCCGAAGTGTGCTTTAGAATCGCGCTGCGGAACTGGGCCTTGCCGGGTATGTCAAGAGCATTGGTAGGCTCATCCATATAGAGATATTTCGCATTGGTGGCTATGGAAAAGGCAATGTAGGTCTTTTTGAGCTGGCCCGCCGACATAGTTGTCATCATTTTGGAGGGGTCGTTCTCAAATTCTCCCATAATGGTGATGAACTTCTCATAGTCGAACCGAGGCCAGAACGCTCCATTGGTCCGGGCCCAGTCAGAAGCCTTGAGATGCACCGGCGCCACCTCGTCGGGAAGATAATACTGCATACTCAAAAGAGAGGGTTCCCTATCATAAGGAATATGGTCATCTACAACTATACTCCCCTGTTGGGGCTTTTTCAAGCCGCACAGTAAGGTCAGCAACGTGGTCTTGCCGACGCCGTTCTCGCCGAGCAAACCATAAATACGGCCTTCTTCAAGCTTCATTCCAATGTTTCTAAGCACTGGAGAAGAGCCGTAGCTGAAAGCAAGATTTTCAATTTGTATCATTGTTTTAGTGTATTAGTTTATTAGTACACTGCAAAGGTAATACTTATTTTCTAACTTGCAAATATTTTTTTCTTTATTTTGGGGTTTTGCCGAAATGTTGTATATTTGCAACTCCAAAACATGGTGCCCATAGTTCAGTTGGTTAGAGCGTCAGATTGTGGTTCTGAATGTCGTCGGTTCGAAT
>JAEDMF010000192.1 GCA_016303175.1 Bacteroidales bacterium | reverse complement strand
GCTACTTCAGGACCAAGTTCGAGCAGGATAACATCTGGTAAGCCACGGCCGGCGCTTACGACAATATGTAATCGCGGAGGGGACGTTACTCCTTCACAGGTTCGCAGGTAAGATCTACTCCTAATTTGTTGAAAATCTTCTTGTCCACATCGCTGAGCATCACGGTACAATGCACCTGACAGCCCTTGAGCAGAGGCAGACAGTCTATCGCCCGGCGGCAATTCTCGTCGCTGGTGCTGAGCATCGACAAAGCCACCAAAACCTCATCCGTGTGCAGACGCGGGTTCTTGCCGTGGAGGTAGTTCACCTTGGTCTTCTGTATGGGTTCTATCATACTTTCGGGAATGAGCTTGACACTGTGGTCTATGCCGGCGAGGTGCTTGGTTGCACTCAAAATCAAAGCGGCGCAGGGACCGAGCAAATCGGAGGTCTGGGCGCTCAGGATGGTGCCGTCGGCAAGTTCGATGGCCGCAGAATGGAGACCGGAAGTCTCGCGGCGCTGTTTGGCAGAAACAGTGACACGGCGGTATTCCGTGGTAATCTTGGCCTGCTTCAGAAGAAGGGCTATTTTGCCCACCTCACTCTCATTGTTCGCCCCTCGGGCCAACTGCTCGAGCGCTTTGTAATATCTGCGTATGATTTCATCATTTGCGGCCTTGCAGCACACATCGTCATTCATTATGCAGTACCCAAGCATATTAACGCCCATATCTGTGGGTGACTTGTAGGGGTTCTCACCGTAAATACCCTCGAACAAGGCATTCAGTACAGGGAAAATCTCTATGTCTCTGTTGTAGTTGACCGCTATCTTTCCGTAGGCATCCAGATGGAAGGGGTCTATCATATTGATGTCGTTGAGGTCGGCAGTGGCTGCTTCGTAGGCAATATTCACGGGATGCTTCAAGGGAAGGTTCCACACGGGGAAGGTCTCGAACTTGGCGTAACCGGCCTGAATGCCCCTCTTATGCTCGTTGTACAACTGGCTCAGGCACACCGCCATCTTGCCGCTGCCCGGACCGGGAGCCGTGACTATGACCAGAGACCTGGAAGTCTCCACATAATCATTCCTGCCGTAACCCTCGTCCGAATCAATCAGGGCCACATTGTCGGGATAGCCTTCTATAGTATAGTGGAAATAGGATTTTATGCCGAGCTTGTCCAATTTGGCTGCATAAGCCTTGGCACTGGACTGGCCATTGTAATGGGTAATCACCACGCTGCTGACCAGGAAGCCCCTGTCGATGAATGCATCCCTAAGGCGCAGCACGTCCACATCATAGGTAATGCCCAAATCCGCCCTTGTCTTGTTCTTCTCGATATCGGTCGCGCTGATTACTATGACGATTTCCGCACAATCCTTCAGTTGTGAGAGCATCTTGAGCTTGCTGTCGGGTTCGAAACCGGGAACCACGCGGCTGGCGTGATGATCGTCAAAGAGCTTGCCCCCTAATTCAAGATATAGTTTGTCCCCGAAGTGGGCTATCCTTTCCTTAATGTGCTCCGACTGGATTTTAAGGTATTTTTCATTGTCAAATCCCAATTTCATAGCTTTCTCTATGGACATTTTTAGGCAAACAGTTTTACAGGTTATCTTTTTCGAGGGTATGGAAAGAGCTTCCGTCGAAGCAGTGGGTACATATTCGGGACTTGTCCAGCCCTATGGCTTTTACAATGGACTCCATTGTACTGAATTTCAAGGAATCCAAGCCCAGCCTGGCAGCTATTTCGGCCACCATCGCTTCATATTCGGGAGAGCCCGCGCGGGAATAGGCCTCCAGATTGGCCGGCTTGCCGTTGCCTCCTTCCTTCGCCTTCTCAAGGTCTGCGATGACTCTTCTGGTAATGAGTTCAAGCTCGCTTTTGCTGGCCGAAAAATTGATGAAGGGACAAGCGTAAATCAATGGAGGGCAGGCTATGCGCATATGGACCTGCTCGGCTCCTATCTTGCGCAGCATGCGAGCACTGTCCCTGAGCTGGGTGCCGCGCACTATACTATCGTCGCAGAACAACACCTTCCTGCCTTCGAGTATGCTCCTGTTGGGAATGAGCTTCATTTTGGCTACCAAGTCTCTGGTAGCCTGGTTGACAGGCATAAAAGACCGAGGCCAGGTCGGAGTGTACTTGCAGAAAGCCCGCAGATAGGGCGTCTTGTGTCCCTCCGCGTAACCCACGGCCATACCTATGCCGCTGTCCGGGATGCCGCACACGCAGTCCACCTGCACATCGTCAGTTTCTCCCATCAGACGACCCGTATCATTGCGCATCTGCTCCACGTTCTTGCCCTCGTACATACTCGTAGGGAAGCCGTAATATATCCACAGGAAAGAGCACATCTGCATGCCCGCTCCCTTCTTGCGGAGCACCTCCATTCCATCGGCGCTCAGGCGGACTATCTCGCCCGGTCCTATGTAGTGCTCAATGTCATAGCCCAGATTGTAGAATGAGGTGGTCTCGCTAGCAACTGCATAAGCATCCTGCTTCTTGCCCACGACAAGGGGCGTGCGTCCCCAAGCATCACGGGCAGCAATTATGCCGTTCTCGGTAAGAAGAAGCATAGAGCAGGAGCCCTTCACCGTACGAAAGACATTCTCTATCCCCTCCACAAAGTTCCTGCCTTGGATTATTAACAGAGAAATGAGCTCAGTAGGGTTGATTTTACCACTGCTGAACTCACTCAGGGGCAGATTCTTTTCCAGAAGCTTGACCGATATTTCCTCGAGATTGTTGATTTTCGCCACAGTCACTATTGCAAACCTTCCAAGATGGGAGTTCATCAAAAGAGGCTGCGCATCCGTGTCGCTGATGACTCCGATGCCAGCCTTTCCTTTGAATTTGGATAATTCCTGCTCGAACTTGGTCCTGAAGTAGT
>JAEDMF010000029.1 GCA_016303175.1 Bacteroidales bacterium | reverse complement strand
AAGGTCAACGGCATAGTAACCATCACCGGCGAAAAGCTCTACGAAGGCCAATTCATCAATGCCGTCAACCAGGCCTCAGCCGCTACAGGTCTGAAACTCAATTACTTCACCGGCTACGCAGACCTCGCCGGCAGCTGCTATGACTTCTATTATGAGTTCACCGACCCTCAAGTGAGCAAGGAAGAGGCAGAAGCCTTCACCGCCTTGGTGGACGAAAATCTCAAGAAGATGAACATCGAGTATCAGGCAAAGCGCGACAGCTTCCGTCTCAATAATCCCTGTACCCACCGCCTCGTACAGAATTCTTTCGCCCAGTTCAAGGAATATATTCTGGAGCAGACCAAGCAGGATGCCTCCCGCTTCAAGCCCAATGTACTTGCCCAGAATGAGCAAAAACACGAAGCAATACGCAAATTCACAATAGATGCCTGAGAAATACAAACTTGGGATAGCCTTCAGCGGAGGCGGAGCGAAAGCAGCAGCCCACTGCGGTGCGGTGCAGGCATTGAAAGAATTCGGCATAAGGCCCGACATACTGGCGGGTACCAGCGCCGGCTCCCTTGTGGCGGCATTCTACTCCGCAGGAATGGAACCCAAACGAATGATAGAACTCTTCAGGGGTATGACCTTCTTCAAGGACATTGTGGAACCGTCATCCCCCTCAGGAGGTCTGTTTGATTCGGCCCCATTGCTGGAAATTATACGCAAATACCTGCCTGTCAAAAACTTCGAAGAACTCCCCATACCCGTATATGCCATAGCGTCCGATATGGAACACGGCAAAATAAAGGTATTCTCCAAAGGCGAACTGGCCCCGCGTCTGGTAGCCTCCTGTTCCATACCCATAGTGTTCAAACCCATAGTGATAGACGGGATACATTACATCGATGGAGGAGTGTTCCAGAACCTGCCCGTGCCATCCATCAGAAACCTGTGCGAGACAGTCATAGCATTCAGTGTCAGGAGAATGGAAGAAGAGCCCTACAAACCCAGTTTGCTGGCCACAGCTACCAGAGCCTATTCGATGATGTTTATGTCCAACATAATGGCCGATTCCCGCCTTGCCGACCTATACATCGAACTGAATACCGACGGTTGCAGCGTATATGACATCGACAATGCCGAAAAATTGTTCCGCAATGGCTACGAGGATGCCTGCAAAGCCCTTGAGGCCGCCGGATACACCCGAATAATGGAACCTGAAGAAATAGCCTTCAAGGAGCCGGAAAAATACTCGCCTCTGGAGATGGAACTTCGCGAAAGGGCTATGGAACTGCGGGAAAAGACAGACCAATTCATCGACTACGCCGAAGATGTAATCGATAATTACAAGAATACCCTCAAACAGCGACGCTCCGAAAAGCTACAGCGGCGTTGTGGCCACCGAAACCAAGGGAATCACTGAGGGAGATGGTAAGAGGGGCCTTCACTGCCTTGTTCGGCGTATAATTCAAATCGCAGGCTGGATCGGGATTGTCAAGACCTATGGTCGGAGGCACAATGCCCTCACGTAGAGCCATTACCGCAGCAACGGCTTCCACGGCTCCCGCTCCTCCAAGCAAATGGCCGGTCATAGACTTGGTCGAACAAATATGTGCCTTAGAGGCATTGCGGCCTAAAGCAAGGTGGAACGCGGCAGTCTCGGCAGAATCATTCATAGGCGTAGAAGTGCCGTGAGCATTGATATGCAGCACATCCCTTCTGCCGCAATAGCCGGCCTGACGCAAAGCATCCTTGATGGCCGCGGCCTGGGTGGTGGCATCGGGCCTGGGAGCAGTCATATGATAAGCGTCGCAGGAATTTCCGTAGCCTACAACCTCGGCCAGTATCACAGCTCCCCTTTTCACCGCGTGCGCATAAGACTCAAGCACAAGGGCTGCTGCCCCCTCACCTATTACAAAACCATCCCTGTCGGCACTGAACGGCACACAGGCACGAGTAGGGTCGTCAGACTTGGACAAAGCGCGCATATTACCGAAAGCGGCAGCTGCCATAGGAATGTTGGCGGCCTCGGATCCGCCCGCTATGATGGCGTCTGCGTAACCATATTTTATCGCGCGATAGGCCTCCCCTATACAGTGAGTGCCCGTGGCGCAGGCCGTAGAGAGGCTGAAGGCAGGGCCTTTGGCATTGAAGCGGATGGCGATATGACCGGCGGCGGCATTGGTGATCATAGATGGAACCAAGGTGGGAGAAACCCATTTGGGCCCATCGGTATGATTCTTTACACTCTCGCGGCGGATAAGGTCGAAACCGCCGATGCCGCTGCCCATATACACCCCAAGACGGGAAGACTCTATATTGGCAAGAGGAACGGAGGCTCCAGACACGGGCGAAAGTTTGTCGGCAGCAAGCTTAGGTGAGGTTTCTGACATGGCAACAAGTTTGTCTGCGGCAACAAGGCCGGACTGCTCCATTGCCTGAGCGGCTGCAGCCAGGGCATATAGGGTAAACAATTCCTGACGTCGAGCAATGGCGGGCGCAATACCATAAGCGGAAGGATTGAAATCCTTGACCTTGGCCCAAACCTTGGCAGGCAACAAATCAGCCTGAGGATCATCAATGCGTTCTATGCCGCAAACCCCATTCTTGAGATTATTCCAAAAAGTGTCAAGGTCATTTCCAACGGGAGACACAACGCCCATTCCAGTTACTACTACCCTCATCTATCTGTTATTATAATTATTTCTACACTACGATAGTTGCGCAAGTTCCTGACTATCCGTTATTATGGATTACGCAAGTATCCTGATTTTCTGTTATTTTGGATTACGCAAGCTCCTGATTTTCTGTTATTTTGGATTACGCAAGTTTCCAATTATCTTGCGAAGCTTAGGATCTTCTTTTTTTACCACGCGGAGCACGCAGACGGTTGGCACTCTGGACAATAGCTTCATCCAACATAATATTGCGTGCCGCAATGAAATCCAGCACAGCGGCTGCCAAAGGCAGAAGCGCTGTCCAACTCATCACCACAGCATCATCGAGCCGAAAATAATCCACGGCCAGCCATCCCTGAAAACCCAAACACAGCAAGCCCGTAAAAACCACTACCCTGAGTTGTTTCATTCTCCACTTGTACCCGCCAAGCGACAGCACCTGCAGCACCGTCAGTAAGATGAGCCACACCAGATAAACCGTCTTGTCGATATAACGGATATTATCCACCTGGCCATCAGGAAGAGCTATGCTTGCCACATTGCAGCCGAAAAGAGCCGCTATGACGGCCGTTGCTATACCTAAATATAATGTCTGTACTCTCTGCCACATAATTTAAAATTCTATTCTACGGAGCGCAAAATTAGGTAAATTTAACAAGAAATACTATATTTGAAAGAATTAAGGTAAATGCAATTACTATGAGAATACCCGAATCAGAATTGATAATCAACGCTGACGGCAGCGCATTTCACATCCACATCAAAAGCGAAGAACTCGCCGACAATGTAATTTTGGTGGGCGACCCCGGCAGGGTTGAAATGGTAGCCAAATACCTCAGTGATATAGAGTTTCGTCACAGTTCAAGAGAATTTGTGAGCACTACCGGCAAATACAACGGCAAGCGCATCACGGTGCTGTCAACCGGCATAGGCACAGACAACTGCGACATTGTAATGAACGAACTGGATGCCCTTGCAAACATCGACTTCCGCACCCGCGAAATCAAAGCGGAACACCGCAGCCTCAACATTCTGCGCATAGGGACATCGGGCGCCGTGCAGAACGACATTCCCCTTGGCAGTTTCGTTTTCGCAGCATACTCGCTCGGTGCCGACGGTTTGATGAACTGGTACGGACGCCGCGAAGAAATGGCAATGCCCAATATCAGCGAAGCTTTTACCGCCCATATGAACTGGAGCAAATACCTTCACCAGCCCTACTTTATCAAAGCCGGAGAAGATATGACCAAACGCTTCGAAGGGCACGCCATTATGGGCTGCACCATCTCCGCACAAGGCTTCTATGGCCCTCAGGGCAGGGTTTTGAGACTCCCGCTCGCAATGCCCGATATGATTGAGAAGCTTGAAAGCTTCCGCTACGGGGACCTTCGCATCACCAATTTCGAGATGGAAAGCAGCGCAATCGCAGCAATGGGACGCTTGCTCGGACACAATTGTGGCACCGTATGCTGCATCATTGCTCAGAGGCAGTCACACGGTGCCAACACCGACTACAAACCCAGGGTGGAAGAACTCGTAAGACTCGCGCTCGAAAGACTTACTGCTTGATTGCAGCGAGAATCTGCTCGGCGTGAATCTTGGTCTTTATCTCCTTGGGAGTGAATATCTTTTCAATTACACCCTCCTCATTCACGAGGTAAGTCGTACGCAAAATGCCTATGGTCCTGTGGCCACAGGCTACTTTTTCGCCCCATGCGCCCAAAGCCTGAAGCAATTCCGTACCCGTATCCGCTATAAGAGGGAATTCCAAGCCGTAAGCCTGCGCAAATTTGGCCTGGGATTCCTGCTTGTCTTTGCTCACCCCTACAATCTCATAGCCCTCGGCTGCCAACTCGGCCTTGTGGGTCTGCAATGAACAGGCCTCGGCCGTACAACCACTCGTATTGGCTTTGGGATAGGTATAGAGCACCAATTTGCGGCCACGGTAATCGCTGCTCCTTATGAGCCTTCCGTTCTGGTCCGTGCCCAGAATCTCCGGAATCCTGTCTCCAATTTCCATAATAATCTATTTTTGAGGATTACTCATACAAAGGGCTGGGATATATCTTATTGTCCGCCAACTCCTTGAACTTGGCCACAACGGCAGGACGATCCTCTTTGAAGGTTACGCCGAACCAGTGGGAAGGAGTTTCGAGCACCTCGCAGGTCCCCTCGCCGCTGTGAATCATATTGTCGATGGCAAAAGGAATGTAGAACTCTTTCTTAAGTTCGTTGATATTCTGCTCCAGGAAGGCTTCGAACACTGCCTCGCTCTTTGCGAAATAATCGGGAGTGAAACCCCACATATTCATAGAAACAGGAGCCGTGGCATCAAAGAGTTGGTGAACTGCACCGGTTACGGAATTGTCACCATAGCAGTTGCCGTCAGCCTCTTTCATAATATTATGGCACTCCTCAACCTTGGTTAGAAGATGTTCTGCATTGCTCTCGCAGATACCGCGTGAAACACCGCCGCTCTCGCTGAGGGTGTGATCCAGACGGAAACCTACAAGACAGAACTGACCAGTGGTATTTTCGTGGGCGCGCAACCAGTCACCGAGCACACGGAAGGACTCCTTGCCATAGTAATCATCGCCGTTGATGACAGCAAAAGGCTCCTTAATGACATCCTTAGCCATCAGCACGGCATGAGCCGTACCCCAAGGTTTCTCCCTCTGGGGATTCAGAGTGAAACGGGCAGGAATCTTGCTGAGTTCCTGGGTCACAAACACAAACTCAAGGGGAGTGCCGTCAATGCACTTCACATTGCCGTATTTCTCGCGGCAGTGTTGTTCCATCTGTTCCTTGAAATATTCGCGGACAACATAAACAACCTTGCCGAAGCCGGCCTGCACAGCATCGTAAATGGAGTAATCGATGATGGTCTCGCCGCAAGGGCCCACACCGTCCATCTGTTTGAGTCCACCGTAACGGCTTCCCATTCCGGCGGCAAGAACTAAAAGAGTAGGTTTCATACTATCAAAAAAAATTAAGGTTCAGAACAGAATATCCTCACAAAGATACCTTTTTTTTCGTAGCTTTGCACTATGTTTGAAAAGAGTAGCGGCAATTCTTGGAAAAAAAAATTGAAAAGCCGGAAAACAGCTTTTGTCGCGATTTTCCTGTTCTTCTTTCTGCTGTTGTGTTTCTACCCCGGCAGTAATCTCTTCACATGGATAGCCGCCAAAGTCGAAATCAGCCGTCAGGAGTCCCAGATTCGCAGGCTTCAGCAGGAAATAATGAGGATGGACAGCACCATCACCAAACTCACCGGCAATAAAGACTCACTGGAGCAGTTCGCTAGAGAAAATTTCCATTTCACCGTTCCGGGCGAGGATGTTTACCTGATTGACGAGAACTAGTTCTGCGGGAAAGCCGACCATCAACGGCACTTGAAACGGGGAATGTTCCGAGGGAAAGGTCGAACTTAGCGGGACTTGGGCAAAGAAGCAGACTTGCGGAAGGTCGGATTTAGCGGGACTTGGAACGGGAAGATACCCTTCGGGAAGGACGAGGCTGGGTAATTACCTTGACACCGAAGGCAAAAAGAATCAAAAGAAATACAAAACTTGCAAGACGGCCGACGACGTCGCCATACTTGACAAAGGGAGTGACGGCATCATTAAGATGCAGTTCCCCCTCAAGGCTTGTACGCTCCATCCAGGCAGTGCTGGAGACAATGTCCCCCCGCTGGTTAATGAAGGCGGAAATACCTGTATTGGCACAACGGGCAATGTCACGGCGGGTTTCGATGGCGCGCAGGCAACTGTATCTGAGGTGCTGGCGGTAACCGTGGGTATCACCCCACCAAGAGTCATTGGTAATGACAGTCATTGCGCGAGCGCCGGCAGCCACATAGGAGGCGAAATGTTCGGGATAGACTGATTCATAGCATATTGCACAGCCAAGGGGTACACTCTTCGTTGCCGTCCGGCAGGCGTCTGAATATGTCACAAAATTGAGAAGAGAAACGTGGTCCTGTCCCACACAACGGCCCATTACGCCGCCCAAGGCATCATCTACCCTGCGCATCACACGAGGCCACGGCATACTTTCAACTCCCGGCACAAAACGGCTCTTATGATAAAGTTCTATCCGCGGGCCGCAATCAATCATCAAAGCGGAATTGTGGCCCTCATACCAAGTGCCTCCCGCAGTCCTTCGCGCATTGAAAGACGGCGCCTCATCCTGATAAAAGAACTCATAAGAACTTGCTCCGAAAAGCATATTGACATTCGGTCGGCCTTCAATAGCCTTTTTGAACGAACGCACAGTAGCACCTTGGGAGATCTCATTCAGGCAAACATCGGAAGTAAAGGTTTCCGGAGCCAACACGAGGCAGGGAGCCAAACTGTCCCGAGATGCCAATGCCGACGACATAAGTGACAGCGCAACAGCATTTTGCGAGCGCTGATCAAGACTCTCGAACTTATCGTAAGGGTCAAAATTGGGTTGCAGCACCACGCAGGGAATTACTACATCAGCGGAAGCACAGCCGGCAGGGGCATAGGTAGCATATCGCACCCAGGATGCCGTCAAAGGGCCCACGAACACCAGAACAACGCTGCTCGCAAGCGCAACCCTGGCCTTGACATTAAGTTCCCTCATCCTGCCCTCCTGCAACAACCTCATCACGGCAAAGACTGCCATATTGCAAGCCCAAATCCACAGCGAACCTCCCAAGGTTCCCAACACCTCATACCACTGCACGCAGGTGTGGCTGTATGCGAAAGCATTGCCCAAGGTCAACCAGGGCCACGACACCTGAGCATCAAAATAAAATCTTTCCCACGCTATCCACGCCGCAACCAGAAATATATAAGGCAAAGTCCCGTCCATACGGCGCTTCACCATACGGAACAACGCCCATACCACTGACATAAACAACGAATTGGCCACTACGGCAAAAATACCGCCTCCGACCGTCGCAATGCTAACCCACCAGGTCGTGGCCAAGTTCCACAACAGGAAAGTCAAATAATACCACCAGAAAAAATGGCGTTTGCCATAACGGTCCGCCAGCATATCCATCCATAGCAGCGGCACAAAACCCACAAGAGCAAAACCTCCGCAATGCGGAAAAAGCCAACCAAGGGATAGCAATACCGCACTTGAAAGAGAAAGCAGTACGAATTTGAGCTTCAAATTTTTCATCCCGCCAAAGTTATAAAAATTTCCTCTTATCTTTTTGAAAATTGCTATATTTGCACCGCAGACATCAAAAGGGTGCCCTGAGGGGCTGAGATCATACCTTCGAACCTGATGCAGTTAGTACTGCCGTAGGGATTGAGTCGTATCAATTTCAGATTATTCATTACAGGCCGTGATGTCGTTGTGCATTGCGGTCTGTTCTGTTATCCCATCAGAGGACAGCCTTATTATAAGACAATGAAAAGGGTAAAACACTACAGCAGAGTGCTCACCATAGCAGGGAGCGACAGCGGAGGGGGTGCCGGCATTCAGGCCGACATCAAGACCATTTCGGCCCTCGGTGGCTATGCGACGAGTGCAATAACGGCCATCACAGTGCAGAACACACTGGGAGTAAGCGACGTATATCCCGTTCCCGAAGACATAGTCGAAGCCCAAACAACAGCAGTGCTTGATGACATCGGGGCAGACGCAGTAAAGATAGGTATGCTCCACAGCAGCGCTATCGTCAGCCGCATAGCCTCAACACTGCGCCGTTACTCCATACATAACATTGTGCTCGACCCCGTTATGGTCTCAACAAGCGGCCACAGGCTCATTGAGGACAGTGCGGTGGAAAGCCTCGTCACGGAACTCATTCCTCTCGCGAGGGTCATCACTCCAAACATTCCTGAGGCTGAAATCCTGCTAGGCGGAACCATACTTTCAAATCAGAGCTCCCTACCGGAAGCAGCGATGGCATTGGCAAGAAAAACAGGAGTGTCAGTACTTCTCAAGGCCGGTCACCTGAGCGAAGACAAACTTGTTGATTACTTCTACGATGCAGAGCAGCAAACCTTGGTGGAGTTGCCTTCCTATAGGATAAACACAATGAATACCCACGGGACAGGTTGCACAATGTCCTCGGCCCTTGCAACCCTTCTCGCCAAAGGATGCTCACTGCAGGAGGCCGCCAGGGGAGCTAAGGATTACATAGACGGGGCCATACGCTCGGGTGCCCAGTATGAAATAGGACACGGACACGGCCCGGTGGACCATTTTTTCAGATTTAAGTAATCCTCAAAAAAAGTGAAAACCATATAAAATTACGGTTATGAAACTCAAAATCAATGGAAAAGAAGTTGAGAGCGCGGCAAAGAACATAGCTGAGCTATCAGTTGAACTTGCTCTTACCCAGCAAGGTACGGCAATAGCCCTGAACAGCAGAATCATTCCCCGCACGGAATGGGAGACAACAGCACTCGAGGATGGAGCTGACCTCTTCGTCATCAAGGCCGCCTACGGCGGATGATGCCGGCAAAGACGGCAAGGACGGCAAACAGGCAAACAGGCAAAACCAGCGAGGCAATGATACAATTCATATCGCACAACAACGGCAGCATAGGCTACCTTGAGGGCATACAACTGGCCCTGGAAGGCGGCTGCAAGTGGATACAACTTAGGATGAAAGAGGCATCCGAAGAAGACATAATTGCAACGGGCATCAAAGTCAGACAGCTTTGCGACGACTATGGAGCCACCCTGATACTCGACGATCAAGTGCAACTCGTTGAGCGCATAGGAGCTGACGGCGTGCATCTGGGCAAGAATGACATGCCGGTGGCATCAGCCCGCGAAATTCTCGGCGAGAACAAAATTATCGGAGGCACGGCAAATAGTTTTGAAGACATAGAGGCCCATTGGAAAGCAGGAGCCGACTACATCGGTTGCGGTCCATTCCGCTTTACCACGACCAAAGCCAAGCTTGCGCCAATACTCGGCCTGGAAGGCTACCGCAACATCATTCGCAAGATGCGTGAAGCGGGCATACAGTTGCCCGTAGTGGCAATAGGCGGCATCACAGCCGAGGACATTCCAGCCATACTCGAAACCGGGGTTAACGGCATCGCAGTTAGCGGGACCATCCTTCGCGCGGCCGACCCGAAGGCCGAAATGGCAAAACTGCTCGGACTGACCGCCCAGCTACCGAAATGGCAAATTTGCTCAGACTGACCGGAAACAAATCATAGTAATACCGCCCCAACAGAAACAAACAAAGAACCAAACAGAAATATAACGAAAGTATGAAAAAATTGGTAATCGCCGGCCGGGAGTTCGGCTCACGACTCTTCATCGGAACAGGCAAATTCAACAATAACCAACTTATGGCAGAGGCCATTGCCGCATCAGGTACCGAAATGGTCACCGTAGCCATGAAAAGAGTTGAACTCGACGACAAGGAAGACGACCTGCTAACTCACGTAACGCGCAACAACGGCATACAACTGCTCCCCAACACCAGCGGAGTGCGGAATGCCGAGGAAGCCGTCTTCGCCGCCCAATTGGCCCGCGAAGCCTTCGGCACAAACTGGCTGAAGCTTGAAATCCACCCTGACCCCCGCTATCTGCTGCCCGACTCCGTGGAAACGCTCAAGGCCACAGAACAGCTCGTCAAACTGGGTTTCGTCGTCCTCCCCTACTGCCAGGCCGACCCTACCCTCTGCAAGCACCTCGAAGAAGCAGGCGCCGCCACCGTAATGCCCCTTGCAGCCCCCATAGGAACGAACAAGGGCTTGAGGATGAAGGACTTCCTCCAAATCATCATCGAACAGGCCACTGTGCCCGTGGTAGTGGACGCCGGCATAGGAGCTCCATCCCACGCAGCCGAGGCAATGGAGATGGGAGCGGACTGCTGCCTTGTCAACACTGCTATTGCAGTGGCCTCAGACCCCGTTGAAATGGCAATTGCCTTCAAAGAAGCGGTCATCGCCGGACGCAGGGCCTTCGAAGCCGGGCTTGGACCGATTTCGGACTGCGCTGAAGCCAGTTCCCCTCTGACATCCTTCCTTAATACACTTTAAAACAACTGCCATCATGCCTGACGACAAAAAAGCATACGCCCAGAGAGAAAAACATTATATGTGCGGCACACTCTTCCCCCAAATAAGGGTAGGAATGACCAAAGTAAACCTCACACCTACGGTAACCAAGGACTCCAATGGCAAAATACACGTCGAAAAGAACGACCCGGTTTATATATACGATACCAGCGGACCATTTTCCGACCCAAAGATTGAGGTGGACCTGAAGAAAGGGCTGCCCCGCCTGAGACAAGAGTGGATACTTGAGCGCGGGGACACGGAAGAACTCCCCGAAATCAGCAGCGAATACGGAAGAATGCGCCTTGCTGACAAAAGTCTTGACTCCCTCCGTTTCGAGCACATAAGACTCCCCCGCCGCGCCCTCAAGGGCAAAAGCATCACCCAGATGGCCTACGCCAAAGCCGGCATCATCACACCTGAGATGGAATATGTCGCAATAAGGGAGAATATGAACTGCGAACAATTAGGCATCAGCACTCACATTACGCCTGAATACGTGCGCAGCGAAATAGCCCGTGGCAGGGCAGTCCTTCCTGCAAACATCAACCACCCAGAAGCCGAGCCTATGATAATAGGTCGAAATTTCCTCGTGAAAATCAACACCAACATAGGCAACTCGGCAACAACTTCCAGCATCGAAGAAGAGGTGGACAAGGCCGTATGGAGCTGCAAGTGGGGCGGGGACACCCTGATGGACCTCTCCACGGGAGCCAACATCCACGAAACCCGCGAATGGATTATACGCAACTGCCCGGTTCCAGTAGGCACCGTACCCATATACCAGGCCCTTGAAAAAGTGGACGGAAAGGTGGAGGACCTCAGCTGGGAAGTGTACAGGGACACCCTCATAGAGCAGTGCGAGCAGGGCGTTGACTACTTCACCATACACGCCGGCATACGCAGACACAATGTACACCTTGCCGACTCGCGCCTTTGCGGCATTGTAAGTCGAGGTGGCTCCATAATGAGCAAATGGTGCCTCATCCACGACAAGGAATCCTTCCTCTACGAGCATTTCGACGACATATGCGACATTGTCGCCCAATACGACGTAGCCCTCTCGCTGGGAGACGGTCTGCGTCCCGGATGCACCGCAGATGCCAATGATGCCGCCCAATTTGCCGAACTGGATACCATGGGAGAACTCGTCACCCGCGCCTGGGACAAGAATGTGCAGGCCTTCATCGAAGGACCCGGTCACGTGCCCATGCACAAAATAAAAGAGAATATGGACCGCCAGCTTGACCACTGCCACGAAGCGCCCTTCTACACCCTCGGTCCAATTGTGACTGACATTGCGCCCGGCTACGACCACATCACCTCAGCCATAGGAGGAGCCCAGATTGCGTGGCTCGGCACAGCAATGCTCTGCTATGTTACACCAAAGGAGCACCTCGCCCTTCCCAACAAAGAAGACGTCCGGACCGGCGTAATTACCTATAAGATTGCAGCCCACGCCGCTGACCTTGCCAAAGGCCACCCGGGGGCCCAGATACGTGACAACGCCCTCTCCAAGGCCAGGTTTGACTTCCGCTGGCGCGACCAGTTCCACCTATCCCTCGACCCCGAAAGGGCCCTGCAATACTTTGAAGAGGCCGGCCATACAGACGGAGAATATTGCACGATGTGCGGCCCCAACTTCTGTGCAGCCAAACTGACACACGACCTGCGCAAATTAAAGTGACGCCCCCAAAATCACATCCTTGCAAGTATGGAACAAAAACGATACGAAAGGCAGTTGAATATGCCGGAAATCGGTCCCGAGGGCCAAGAAAAGCTGTCAAAAGCAAAGGTCCTCGTAGTGGGGGCCGGAGGACTCGGCTCTCCCATTGCCACCTATCTCACAGGAGCGGGAGTGGGCACTCTGGGGCTTATGGACGACGACGTTGTGAGTCTGAACAACCTGCATCGTCAAGTGCTCTACAGCGAAGACCAGATTGGCCAGTCCAAAGTCCTGTGCGCACAGGCCAGACTCAAGGCTCTAAACTCGGAAGTACAGCTGCTCACCTATGCTGAAAAACTCACACAGAGCAACGCGGAAACCGTCATCAAGGAATATGACATAGTTGTGGATGCTACGGACAATGCTGACGCACGGTACATTATCAGCGACTGCTGCCAGGCACTCGGAAAGCCCTATGTCTATGGAGCCATCTGCGGGCTGGAAGGCCAGGTTGCGGTGCTCTGCTGCGGCAAAGCAAGCTACAGGACGCTCTACCCCAAAGTGGAAGGGGCGCCGGCCCCGGAGATTAAAAGGATAGTCGTCGGAGTAACCCCAGCCATTGTGGGCGGCGCGGAAGCAGCCCAGGTAATCCAGCTGATTTGCGGCTACGGGCAGCCCCTGATTGACAAATTGTGGACTATTGACCTGCGGACAATGCAGACAGCAATATATAATCTGTAAAGGCTTTGAAAATACAATGTTTTCAGAAGAATTGAAAAATTACGATTGGGACGAAACAACAGCAGAAATCGCCTCAAAAACCGACTCAGACGTGCGCCGGGCTCTGGGCAAAAGCCATTGTGACATAGACGACTTCATGGCCCTGCTCTCCCCTGCTGCCGAACCCTATCTGGAGACCATGGCCCGCCTCTCCCGCAAATATACCCGCGAGAGATTCGGACGGACAATGTCGATGTTCATCCCCCTGTATATCACCAACTCCTGCAGCAACTCCTGCGTATATTGCGGTTTCCACAGGGAAAACCCGATGGCGCGCACCATACTGACAGCTGAGCAGATAGAAAACGAATACAAGGCCATCAAGCAGCTTGGTCCCTTCGAGAACATACTGCTGGTAACAGGCGAGAATCCCGCAAAGGCCGGAGTACCCTATCTGGCCAAAGCCATAGACATTGCAAAACGCTACTTCTCCAATATCAAAATTGAGGTAATGCCTCTAAAGGCCGAAGACTACGCAAGCCTTTGCACCCACGGCCTGAACGGGGTGATATGCTTTCAAGAGACCTATCACAGGGAGAACTATAAACTCTACCACCCCAGAGGGATGAAATCCATCTTCGAATGGAGATGTGACGGCTTTGACCGCATGGGACAGGCTGGAGTGCACTCGATAGGAATGGGCGTGCTGATAGGGCTTGAAAAAGAATGGCGCACAGACGTGGTGATGATGGCAAGGCACCTGCGCTACCTCCAGAAACATTATTGGAGGACAAAATATTCTGTCAATTTTCCGAGAATGAGGCCGGCCCAAAACGAAGGCTTCGTGCCGAACTGCTTTATGACAGACAAGGAACTTGCACAGGCAACATTTGCAATGAGAATATTCGACCACGACGTGGATATCTCATATTCAACCAGGGAGCCCGCCTTCATACGCGACAATATGTGTACACTCGGAGTGACCACAATGTCTGCCGGCAGCCGGGTCAATCCCGGAGGATATCACACTTACCCTGAGGCACTCGAGCAGTTCAGCGTCAGCGACGACCGCAACCCCGCGGATGTTGCGGCGCGCCTGGAGGCCCTCGGCCTCCAGCCAGTCTGGAAAGACTGGGACGCCTCCTTCGACCTCTTCGGAGCGGAGCACTCCAAAAACTCGTCCGAACTGTCAGATTCCATCGCTCAGAACCCGTCCTTACAGTAAGTAATCCTCAAAAACAAAATGAAACTTGCAGTCATCACTCTGCCCGACTTCTTCG
>JAEDMF010000028.1 GCA_016303175.1 Bacteroidales bacterium | reverse complement strand
AGATTTGAATTAGATTTTCGAGGTCAGATTTTCACCCGAAGATGGAGCATAGCCGTAGCTATGTGACTGATGAGGGAGGAAATATGGACCGAAAAGATTTTCAAAGATGATGCTGGTTATTTTTTGAAGATTACTTAACCTGCCTCAGATTTGACCGAGGCCTTCAAAGGTCGAATCATCTGAGCCAAATCTGAGGCAGGTTCATTTTTTAATATACCTATTATTAATTCGGGGTGGACAGATTTGCTCCTATTGCAACCACCAAAAAAGAATGCTAAAAATGAAAACTTATCTCTTCACATCGGAGTCAGTCTCCGAAGGCCATCCGGACAAAGTGGCCGACCAGATTTCAGATGCAATCCTGGACGAATTTCTCCGTCAGGACAGTGAATCAAAAGTAGCTTGCGAAACATTCTGCAGCACCGGTATGGTAGTAGTGGCCGGTGAGGTATCGTCAGAAGCCTACATCGACATTCAGGGCACCGCACGCAAAATCATTGAGAAAATAGGCTACAACAATGCCGACTATATGTTCGAGGCAAAGTCCTGCGGCATACTCAGCGCAATACACGAGCAGAGCGCAGACATCCATCGCGGAGTTGTTCGCGAGAATGCGGACCAGGGCGCAGGCGACCAGGGCATGATGTTCGGTTATGCCTGCAATGAGACAGACAGCTATATGCCCCTGCCCCTCTACCTGTCACACAGGATACTGGAAATCCTCAGCGAAATACGCAGGTCTCCTGAAAAGCTTATGCCTTATCTCCGCCCGGACGCCAAGAGCCAGTTCACCGTGGAGTACGATGCCGACAGCCATAAGCCCGTGCGCATCCACACCATAGTAATCAGCACCCAGCACGACGATTTCGGCAGCGATGAAGCAATGCACGCAAGGATAGAGCAGGACGTACGCGAGATACTGCTGCCATCCCTGATTGCCACCCTGCCCGCAGAGACAGCCGCCCTCTTCAAAGGAGACTACATCCTGCACGTGAACCCCACAGGCAAGTTCGTGATAGGCGGTCCTGCCGGTGACACGGGTCTTACCGGACGGAAGATCATCGTGGACACCTACGGCGGACGCGGAGCACACGGTGGCGGAGCCTTCTCTGGCAAGGACCCCTCCAAGGTGGACCGCAGCGCCGCCTACGCCGCCCGCCACATCGCAAAGAACATAGTTGCAGCCGGAGCGGCCGAAGAGGTTCTCGTGCAGTTGAGTTATGCCATAGGCATTGCCAAGCCCCTCAGCATCTTTGTCGATACCTACGGCACTGCCGCCTGCGACAAGAACGGAGTCAAAATCTCCGACGAGCAGCTTGCAGACTTCATAAGAGCACACTTTGACCTGCGTCCGGCAAGCATCATCAAGCGTTTCGGACTGAAGAACCCCATCTACCTGTCCACCGCGGCTTACGGCCATATGGGACGCAAGCCCTACAAAGCTCCCGTCGAACTCTTCCGTGAGGGCAAAAAAACAACCGAAGAGGTTCAATTCTTCGGTTGGGAAATTCTCGATGAAGTAGAAAACATCAAAGCAGGACTCAATCTATAAGAGACTTGCCCGTCATCACCTCCGGCTGTGCGATGCCCATTATATGAAGTATGGTCGGAGCCACGTCACAAAGAGCGCCGTCGCGTACAACCTTCACAGGAGTGCCGTCGGCGCTCTCTGCGTTGATTACTATGAACTGTACGAGATTGAGCGAGTGCGCAGTATTGGGCGTACCGTCCTCATTCACGGCGTAATCGGCATTGCCGTGGTCGGCAGTGAGCAGGATGGCGTAATCCTGAGCGATTGCAGCTTCGACTACCTCCTTTACACAGTTATCAACGGCTGTCACGGCCTTGCAGATGGCATCATAAACGCCGGTATGGCCTACCATGTCCCCGTTGGCGAAGTTCAGGATGATGAGGTCTTCCTTACCCTCGTTGATTGCTGCAACAAGCTTGTCCTTGACCTCATAAGCCGACATCTCGGGCTGGAGGTCATAAGTGGCAACCTTGGGACTGGCCACAAGGATACGGTCCTCATTCTCGAACTGCTGCTCACGTCCGCCGTTGAAGAAGAAGGTAACGTGGGCATATTTCTCCGTCTCTGCTATGCGCAGCTGGCGCTTGCCGGCCTCGGAGACAATCTGACCGAGGGTCTGCTCCACATTCTCCTTGGGGAAAAGGATGTGCACTCCCGTGAAAGAAGCATCGTAAGGAGTAAGGCAGCAGTAGTACAGAGGCAGGGTATGCATACCGAATTCAGGCTGGTCCTGCTGGGTCAGCACGGAAGTGAGCTCGCGGGCGCGGTCATTGCGGAAGTTGAAGAAGATAACCACGTCGTCAGGACGTATAGTGGTCAGAGGCTGACCGTCAGCGCCACAGATGCATACGGGTTTAATGAACTCGTCTGTAACCCCCTCATCGTAGGAAGCCTGAATAGCGTCAGTGGCAGAAGTAGCCTTAACTCCCTCGCCTTTGACTAACATATCATAGGCAAGTTTGACCCTCTCCCAGCGCTTGTCGCGGTCCATGGCATAGTAACGGCCGCAAACGGTAGCAACTTTTCCCGTGGTTTTTGCCATTACCTCCTCAAGTCCGGCAACAAAGCCCTTGCCGCTCTTGGGATCGCAGTCGCGTCCGTCCATAAAGCAGTGCACGAACACCTTCTCCAAACCCTTGTTGCGGGCCTCGGCGAGGAACTCATACACGTGCTCGAGAGATGAGTGGACTCCGCCCATGGAAGCCAGTCCCATAAGATGCACCTGACAACCCTTCTGGGCGGCATAATCATAAGCAGCCTTTATTTCAGGATTATCCATCAACTTGTGCTCCCTGCAGGCGCGGTTAATTTTGACAAGGTCCTGATATACCACACGGCCGGCGCCGAGATTGAGATGACCCACCTCGGAGTTGCCCATCTGTCCGTCAGGCAAGCCCACGTATTCTCCGCAGGCGTGCAGGTGGGAGAAGGGATATTTGGCACGCAGGCTGTCGATGAAGGGAGCACCCTGCGTGTAGATTGCATTTGAATGATCGTGACGGCCTTCTCCCCATCCGTCAAGAATCATTAGAAGTACTTTCTTATTCATTTTTCAAGATATTTAGGTCAATACAGTTTCTTTCCGTTGCTGCTGTACACGACATCGTCCAGAGATGCTATGGTCAACTGCCAGCAAGGGCTGGACGATTCGTACCAGGTCAGCACACCAGTCATATCAACAGGCGTGCCAGAGAGCACGTCGGCAGGTATCTCCACGTCATTGAACTTGGCATAACCGCTCGAACGCAAGCCTAGACTGCCTCCGGATATGTTGAAATACTGGGTTATGGACTGGGCTGCGGCGTTGTTGTACAACATAGTCTTGTAGGTAAGAGTCTCTCCCTTATCCTTGTATTCCTTGACATAGTCCGAGAACATTCCGTCTGACTTCACGGCAGAGGTGATGAGGCCGAAACGGGTAGCTCCGCTGCCCACCTCTGCAGCATCCCAGTCGCCGGCCATCAGATGCTTCTTGCAGGCCTGCTCAGACAAAGACCAAGTCTTTATATTCCATACACCATCGCTCAAGAACACGCGATTCTCAGGATTCTCCTTGGTATGAGGACGGTTGGGGTCAGGGTAAATAAGGGCGAACACTTCATTTGCATAAACCAGGCCCTTGAGGGTGACGAGTTTGCCCTGATAAGCCTTGTTCCCGGCGGCAGGCAGGGCTGTAAGCACTTCGGGCTTCACCTTGGCCTCAATCGCACCACGGAAAACGTGCCTGTCAATAAGGTTCTGGATCTCAAGGTATGCAGTCTCATATTCGCCTGACTGGTCCTTGTAGCCGAGCTGGATCTGGCCATAATAGGCTCCGAGCGTAAGGTCCTTGATTTTTACATACACTCTCTGTCCGAGTTTGTACTCGTTGTAGAGATTGTATTTGCCGAGTTTGACCTCTATGCCGCTGGTCTCGTCCTGAATATAAATACTCTTGTAGAAGTTGCCTGTAGAATCAGAAGAGGTCACGATGCCGGAAATTATATTCTCGTCATCGTTGTCGAAAGACACAGGGACACCTTTATACTTGTTTTTCAGCTGAAGTATGGTCATTGTGGCGTCCATATCCACGGTCTCCACCACCTCGGGCTTCCCGTAATCTGAAGTGAACACGGGCTGGAACTCCTCGCAGGCGCAGAACAATGCCGCAAGGGCGGCAATCAATATCGTCTTCTTCATATCCTAGAACTTGAAATAAAGGTTCAACATATAATTGACACCGGGCATATAGAAATACTTGGAGTCGAAACGGCTGTATGCAGTCGTACTCTTTATCAGACGCGTCTGCTCGTAACCGCCGGTGCGCACGTTCCTGTTGTTGAGGATGTTGTTGGCCGAGAGGCTGAAGCCGAAGTTGTACTTGTAGTGGAGATACCAGGACTTGCCTACGCTGACGTTCATAAGTCCCACGGGCTTGAACTCCTCCTGGCTTGCCATATTTATCACCTCATCTGGGGTAACGATGCCGTCGGGACCATTCACAGCCCTCTGTGTGCGGTAAACAGGGCTCATTGAGAGATAGTTGCCCGCAAAGGCCTGACCCTCAATGGTGAAGAACCAGTACGATTTGGTGCGGTAATTTATCGAGAGACTGGCAGCGAGTTCGGGCGAACCTGCCACGTGGTGTTTCTGATACTTGCTTACGATATAGTTGCCGTTGATATCCTTCTCATAGCTGCCATCGGCCATCTTCCTGAACTCGGAGGGAGACTCTTTCCAGTAGGGAATCTCCACATTCTCATAGATGAGTTCGGCGCTGTTGTCCACGGTCTGTGTCATGTGAGGATTGCTGGTATAGATGTGACTGCCCCAGGCTAGTGCACCCTTGAGACTCAAGCCTTCCACAACAAGAGGAATGCCGAAACCGATCTCAAATCCCGCGTGACGCTCGGAAATGCCCCACATTGCGAGGTTGGTGAAGGTGGCCTGAGAATCATCATAGAAGCTCATCACGTCCGTCTTGTCCCATATCTTGCTGTAATAGGCAGTTGCGCGGAGGTTGTAGCCGTTGGCGGACCAGGCGTAGTTCACATCGGCGCTGAATGTCTTGGCAGTGGTGAGGTTAGGGATGAGGGTATTGCGGGTACGGGCCGAAATGAAGGACTTGTTGAAAGTCGGAGCATCATTGTAGAAGCCCACGTTGGCATTTACGAGATGACCGCCCTTGATTGCATAACTGGCGCCCAGCTTGAATCTGTAGGTAAAGAACTTGGCGATGTTGTTCAAACCGCCATCCCTTCCCGTGTGCTCCAGCTCGGAGTTGCCCAAGGAGGTGATTATGTTGCCGTAAGAGTCTCGGGCGGCGATATCCTCGCCATTGAGCATATAGGGCTCGCTGTCGGAACCTTCGGCATAACCTGCATACAGGCCCTTGCGGTAGAGACCTTCACGCCAGAAGTGGGTATAGCCCAGTTCAGCGCCGAGATTTACGTGCAGTCCGTTCCAGTCGAATTCTCCGTTTGCCCAGATATTGGACATATTCACTCTTGCTAAATAGTTGTAGCCATATATGTCGCCTTCGCGGAGTATCTGGGGCTTGCTGCCATGGCTTACATAATAGTCCAAGTCCTGCTGCATCTTGTAGGGAGTGTTGGAAAAATCCCTCTCGGCGAAGTTGTCGATGTTCACGTAGTAATCGCCTCCGAGCAGGTCGGCAATCTTCTTGTAGTTTCTCGTGTAGTTTGCCCTGGCATTCAGACCCGCATTGAGGGTGAACATACTGTTGATGAGCCAACGTGCCTGAAGAGCAAGGTTGAAGTCATTCTGGTCCACGTGACGCTCTTCCTGAACATACTTGGAGCGTGCCTGGGTAGCGGAATAGACGTCACGGCTGGCATAGTTGACATTATAGAGCCTGCCCCAATCAAGATGGGTGTAGGTCGGTTCGCCGCTTTGCCACATTTCCGTGGCAAGGTTAGCCTTTTCCTGGGCATCCTTGCTGTATGAAGGATCTTCCATATAATAATAGGAAGGAAGGTTGCGGTAGTAGTCGGGACGAGGGTCGGCAGCATTGAACCAGTCAAGGGCAGTATAGCCATTGAAGCCCGTGCGCCACAACAGGGTGGCATTCATTTCCAGCTTGTCTGTGGGGGTTGCCGTAAATTTAACGAAAGTCACAGGCTCGAAGGTCTTGCGTACGCGTGAGTTGCGCACCTTGCCGTTCTGATAGCCCCAGTTGGAATTGTACATATTGTCACCCATAAGGTCGTAAACCTCCTGGGTGGAAGCATTCTGCGCGCCCCTCTGTCCGGGAGTTGCGAAGGTTGCGAATGAAATCTTGGCATAATCCCCGAATTTCTTCTCCGCTCCGGCATAGTAGGCAAAGCTGCGGTAGTACACACCCTTAATCCAGTCATTTCCGCCTATGCGGGCGCTGACATTGACAGCATAAGACCAACCATTGTCGAGGGGACCGGATGCATAGGTTCCCATAAGGCGCAAACGGTACAGAGCGCTGTTGGTAAGGGCGCTGAAACGCCAGCCCTTGCGCACTGATGAAGCCGTACCAAGTATGTTGGTGAGGCCATTGTAGCCGCCCAGGCCAACGTCGGTGGTCTGCTGTCCCCAGACTGCATCCTTGCTGCGGGTAGCCTCGTTGATGCCGCTCCAGAGGGAGTAGGTGCCGTAACCTGTAAGGGCGTCATTCATTCTGACGCCTGCCATATACACATCTTGTGTCTCGGAAGCGTAACCGCGGGCACGATAACGCACTGAGCTGAAACCATATGAAGCGACAGCATTGAAAGGGTCATTTCCACCGGAAAGGATGGAAGGAGTGTCGCTGTAGCCGCTATCGTTCATATCGAACTCGGTGTAGGAGTCGTCATCGACATCGGTGACGGTGGACTCAGACAGGGATACGCCCATCACGTCGCGGACCAATCCCTGCTCCACTATCGCAAAGATGGAAGTTCCCACGAAGCCGTCGGCGCTCACGTCTATGCGGTAGCTGCCGTTGGCCAAGCCCTCAAAATAATACTTGCCCTCGGAATCTGTCTTTGCCGTGGCAACTGTCGTACCGTCCAAATCCAGCACCAGACTTGCGCCGGCAATAGGGCTGCGGTCGGTACGGTTGAGAATGTATCCCTTGATTCCGCCCAAACCCTGCGCATAGGCGGACAGGGCCAGAAGTGAAAGGACGATGATTGAAAACAATTTTTTCATATAAAGTATTTACGTTATTTGCCTACAACGATAAAGGTAGGATAATGGTCGGAATAACCTCCGATGAAGGAGCCTCCGCTGAATGTCCTGTACGGATAACCCTTGTACTGGCCTTTCTGAGTTGTCATAAAAGGTCTCTTGAAAATATACCCGTAGTAGCCATTCTTTCCTATGGGCTGAAGTTTCAGCGTTCCCTCGGGGGCGTTGAGCAGATTGTAGTTGACAAGTTCGAGGTCATATATGCTCCACACTCCCTGATATGCAAGCGTTCCGAAACCGTCCTTAAGCATAGTGATATAGGGGCAGAAGAAGTCCGTGGGGGTCACGTCCTCAGGCTTTTCCTTGCCGCGATGCCAGATGGCCATACTGTCGTCTGTGGGATTGTCGTTCATATCTCCCATAGTGACTATCTTTATGCCGGGATACTTCTCCATCAGGGCCATGGACTCACGATAGAGTATCTCGCCTCCACGACTGCGCAGGTCCGACCCCTTGCCGCCGACCCTAGAAGGCAGGTGGGCCACAAAGAAGGCGAACATCTCGCCGGCTATGGTGCCCCTCACCATAAGGATGTCACGGGTGCGGAAGTAGTCCTGCTGCTCCTTATCGAGGGTGAATTCCACCTCGCTGCCCTCGAAAGTGAAAGGTATGCTCTTGGTCTGGAGCACCTTGAACTGTTCAGGGCGATAGAGCAGGGCGACATCCACTCCCCTGCGGTCCGGTCCGTCATAGTGTATAATCTGATAATTGGCCGAGGCAATCTGGGGGTCGGACACCAGGTCTTCGAGCACGAAGCGGTTTTCTATCTCGCTCACGCCCAGTATGGTGTGGAAGCGACCGTTGGATGCGGCCATTTCAGCAATGACCCTGGCCATATTGTGGAGCTTGTGCTCGTATTTTTCCTTAGTCCATTTGTTGCTGCCCTCGGGAAGAAACTGCTCATCGTTCTTGGCGGGGTCATCATAAATGTCAAACAGGTTCTCCAGATTGTAGAAACCTATGACATAGTTCTGCTTTGCCTTCTGTCCGTGCACGGCGGCAAAGGACAGGAGAAAAACCAGAAGAACAGTTGCAATGCGTTTCATATTGTAGTCTTGGCCGCGCCCCGGGTTTACTTGAACCAGAAGCTGCGGTTTTTCGGGTTATCTTTTTCGATGGCGGCTGCCGCCTCCGCTCCAACGTAGGCAGGCAGGTTCACAAAGAAGTTGATGCCGGTAATCTCTTCGAATTCGCTCACGGACATCATATAGTCGGAAGTGATGGTGGCTTCGGAATCGTAATCCGTGCGATGTTCCAGACGGAAAGCTGCAGCGAGCCATTTCTTGCCTGCGCCGGGCTTATCGGCCGCAGCGGGTATGCCGTCAATATTGCTTCCTCTGACCAGAAGGACCTTATAGTAATGGGAGGGTATGGGACAGTCATTGCCATCTCTGTCCGTCGTACAAGAAGGATTGTCAGACAGTTCACAGCCGGTCACCACATAGAGGGTGTCTGTATATGAGGCCCACGTGCGCACCTGAGCTTCGAATTTCTGCCATATCCCCTGATTGAAGGCTGACGCTTGAGGGGTCAGATTGGTCATATAACAAGTCTGGTTCTGGGCCTCCTCGGGCATACGCCTGTCGGCCGAAGGGATCTGGTGACCGCGGTCGTAACGTCCTCTGTAGGATGAAGTCACACAATTGGCCTGCTCCTTGTGGTCAACCTTGGGATCGAACGCCCACTGGTCCTTGCGACTTGCCGAAGGGGTCTTTTTGGGCAGCGGATAGGCCACCCAGTCGGATAGGCGGACTGAGGCGTTCCAACCATAGGAATAATTGCGGACCATAGCGCTGCCATTGGAATATTTATGGTTGTGGTACGCCCACTTTGACTTCATTTCAGGAAGCTCCAGCCAGGAGGGAAGAGGATCGGGAGAATAAGAGTCCGTGCGCTGCATTATGGAATAACGGTCCACTTCCTTGCCGTCCGAGTACAGCACGATGCTCAACTTCCTGCCAACTTTTCCCGTATTTTCATCATATCCTACAATGCACTGGCCGCTGCCTTCGCCCTCAATGCACTGGCCTTTGCCTTCGCCTTCAGCAGAATCTCTAAACTCAGCCCAGGCCTTCTGATTCTCTGTGCCGGTCGAGGGGAATTCCAGAGCCAGAGTCCACTGCCCCTGCCCTGCTACCTGCACCCAGAATGACGCAGCCTTCTTATCAAGATAAGATTTGGTCATATTAAACTTGACCGTACTGACGGCAGGACCGTCCTGCCTCTTGGAGCACCCGAGGGTGACAAAAAGGAGGACGGTTGCCGCTAAAAAGAGAAAATTCTTCTTCAAATCTGCTTATTCCTTGAAGTAAACTTTGATAGAGTTGATGTATCCGGCTTTGCCTTTTGCAATCAGTTTAAAATCTTTAATTACTGTTTCAGCCGGAATATCAATTGTTACGGTTTGTTCGCCACCATCAACAACTGCTACAGATGATGCATAGGCTTGACTGTACTGAGTATCGTTATAACCTGCACTAGCGGGAAGTTCCAATGAAGACGGCACAACACAAATTTGACAACCGGTATATGTACTCTTAGCCAATTCAAGCTCTATTTTGGCAATTTCTTTTTCAAAGACAGGAGACTGAACATGCTGTCCATTCTTAGTATTAAACTGCATGTAAGTAGTTGACAATGCGCCACTACTAGTTCCAACATTGCAAAAACCCGTCCATATACCACTCTTGCTTTCAACTGTGACTTCCTGATAACCAGCCTTAAAGCCAGATTCGGCAATCTTTGCTTTATAAGCAGCCACTATCTCCTCATTGGTAAGTTCAGCCATCGCTCCGGCGGGAACATAAGCCTTCTGGGTGAGGGTGATGGTCTCGGTGCCGAGTGTTGAGCTCACCTCGATGGTAGCAACTTTGGGTTGGTCGCTTGTATTTTCAGCGAAAGTAAGGGTAATGGTTGCATCGCCGTTGCCGCTGGTAGGATCAACGGTCACGCCTTCGGTCTTGCTCGTTACGGTCCAATCCACTGTAGATGCAATGTCGAACGAAGCGGTAGTGGCATTGGCTGCCACGTTGAGTTCCTTGGCGCTGACGCTCAGACGATCAGAAGCATCCTCCGTGACTTCTGTCTCGACAATAGTAAAGTAGTTGGATGTCGTGCCTACCCAGTATCCCGTGCAGGAAACATACTTGCCTTTGAATTCAGAGAGGTCACGTGAAGTTTTGATACTGCCCTGAATAGTTGCTCCGTCAATCTCAAGGTTGATGTAAGAACCGCTGATGACCAGCTTTCCGCTTACACTTACCTTGGCCGAGCCTGCGGGAGAAGGAAGCCAGGTAGCAATATTTTCGGGAGTAATGACAGTGGTCACCTGTGCGGGGGTTTCTTCAATAGCTAAATCAGCAGTAAGCGCTTTTTCCGCATCAACTTTCAACTCTGCGACTTTGCAATAAGTTGTAAGAGAGCCGTCTGCTTTTACTATGTCACCTACTTTGAACTCAAACGGCTTGGTCTTGTAGCTGGCGTTATAAACATAAAGGTTGTTGGCTGAGCCATCGTTGATGACTACACCCTCAGCGCAAGCGGCGATGACGCGGCCGGATACGGAGGCCAAAACGTTGCGAGCAGCAAGAGCCTTATCCACCGTAAGCACGTGGATCTGTGCAGTGAAGCGATCACCGTTAAGAGCATCGGCATCTGTAGCCTTGGCAAAAATCAACTGATATGTACCGTTGTTGATGGAAGCTATACCGCAAATCTGGCCTGAGCCCTGAGCAACCTGTGTATTCTTGAGCTGACCACAATAGCTTGATGTGAATACAACAAACACCTTGCCGTCTGCCGTCTCCATATTGATGCTGAAATGGGACTTGCCAGCAGGATCAGCCCAGGTCTTGGAAAGGTCGGTATCGGCTACCTGCACGCTTTCTTTAATCTTCACATACTGGTTCTCATATTTGCCATTGAGAAAGTCTTCAATAGAAATCTCCACGGGAACAAGTTCGTCTGCATCCTCCGCAGAGGTGAGCAATACAGGCTGAGGAGTCTTTCCATTGGCATCAAGCTGAATGGCATCTTGATAAACAGAAGGCGTAAAACCAGAAACCTCCAGTTCGATGATATCACCACATTTTAGATTGCGTGTTACCTCACCGACAGCCACTGTGGGTGCTGAAGCGAATTTGATCTGTACCCCGGTGCCTGGCTTGCCTTTCTGTTCGGCAAGAACATCCTGTGCATAAACCGCTTTCGTAGTTGAAAGGTTATTCAGTTCATAATTGCTGATAACCTGCACCTTGATGAAAGTGTTTTCATCGATAGGGGTTCCAGCTGCGAGGGTTGTCAGACTTTTGCAGCTTACATAGTTGGTGCTGACTGCTCCCTCCTGAGTGATTTTCAGAGTGGTGCTGTAAGAACCTGTAGTGAACTTGATGGAAGCGGTACGCTCACGGCCTGTGTTCTCGTCACAAGTAATGGTCACGGGAACAGGCTTTGCTGAAGCCTCGCCCTTAGTAATGGTAGTATGGGCCCACTCCTTGTCGCTGTCGGACATTTCCAACTTCCAATCACGGTTGGAGGTCACTTTTACAGTCACACTTTCTGATCCCTTTTTGATGGTTACTGTTTTTTTGTCAAGCTTAATGGAAGGATCGCCGCCAAGACCACCCTCCTTTTGGCAACCTGCAGCGAGAGCCACAACAGCCAAAGCACTGAATAACAAAGATTTAAGTTTCATAATTTTAATCATTATATGTTTTTATGTGTTTTGTATTCCTATTGCTTACTCTTTTAAATCACCAACCGCACTTTTACTTAACAAAATTAAGAAGAAAAAACGAGAATTGCTATACCGGACAATAATATGAGCAAATCCATTGCCTTGGCTCTGATATTCTGCTCCTTGAACAGCAAAGCTCCGAGCACAAAAGTCACCACAACACTGAAGCGGCGGACAAGGGAGATTACGCTCAACATTGCTCCTTCGATGGAAAGGCTGTAGAAATAACAGCCGTCCGCCAGCACTATCAGCACCGCCGTCAGCAGCAGATACCAGTCCCATTTGAAGCGCTCCACTCCTGAGCCAGCTTCCTCGGGCAAAAGGCCGGACCCGGGCATAATGTCAGCCGTGGAGTTTACAAGAACCGTCTGCCTGCTCTTCAACCTATGCCGAACAATAATGTTCTTAACCCCCAGCACGACGGCAAGAACCACAGCTACGTAAAGATTGGACCAACAGAGCACGAACATAGGATCAAGGCCTTTCATTATGTACTTATCATACAGCGCGCTGGCCACTCCGCTGACTACGGAGAGACCCATCCACCATATACCCTTGTTCTTGTGGAATATTATGCCCTCGCTGCGGGAAGAACGGCTGAGCAGCCACAGGGCGGTCAAGGCCAGAATCACCCCCGTCCATTGCAATAAGGACAGTCTCTCGCCGAAGATGACCATACTCAAAACGACCACAAAGACCGGCCTGGACGCCTTAATGGTGCTGACGGTTGTAAGAGGCAGGAGCTTCATTGCCGCCAAACCGGAAATCCAGGATGTGGAAACAAGCAGGGCCTTGGGTACGAGGATAGCAAAATGTCCGGCAGGTCCGAGACGGAAGAAGGGGGCCAGCAGCAGGGAAGACAGCACCGAAACGGCAAGAAGCACCCACATAACGCCGTTCCTTTTCAGCGACTGTTTCTTGGCCACATCATAGAGGCCCAGCAGGACCGCGGAGGCAAGTGAAAGATATATCCACATAGCGGCTGCAAAGATAATAAATTTGTGTAACTTAGCATCGTGAAATTATTGTTACATACTTGTTGCGCGCCCTGCAGCGGCGCAATCATAGAGGCCCTGCTCAATGAGGGTGTCAAGCCCACCATTTTTTATTTCAATCCCAATATTTTCCCACTGGAGGAATACCTCAAACGCAAGGATGAGTGCAGCCGTTACGCCGCTGAATGCGGGTTGGAAATGGTGGACGAGGACTATCTGCACGAGATTTGGCTGGAAGAGGTGGCTGGATTGGAAGACGAGCCGGAGAGGGGGCAACGATGTACAAGATGCTTCAGGCACAGGCTGTTGACAGCAGCGCAATATGCCCTTTCACACGATTATGACACTCTTGCCACCACTCTGGCATCTTCCCGATGGAAAAACATAGATCAGATAAATGCGGCGGGAGAATGGGCCGTTGCCCAGGTTCTGGACCAGCAGCGCAGGCTGGTGGAAATGGAAGAGAGGCTCGCTCTCACGCGTACGGTGCAGGAGGGTGCTGCTCCTCAGGTGACGGAACAGAAGGAGCTTCAATGGTGGCCCAGGAACTGGCGCAAGGGCGGCCTCCAGCAGAGGCGCAGCGAAATAATCAAGGAAAAATGCTTCTACAACCAGACCTACTGCGGTTGTGAATTTTCCATTAGGTAACGCTATCTGTACTTCTTCTGGTCTTCCAGCATTCCCAGATAGGAATTGTAACGCTCAGCGCTAATGGTGCCCTCCTCTACCGCCGCCTTTACGGCACAATGGGGCTCGTGAGTGTGCGTGCAGGGAGTGAAACGGCAGTTGCGGGACGCCTCGAGCATTTCAGGGAAATATTTGTAGATTTCTTCGGCTTCCAAATCGAGCAGACCGAAACTTCTGATACCGGGAGTGTCAATTATGAAGCCCCCGGAAGAGAGGGGGTACATTTCATAAAAGGTTGTGGTGTGCTTTCCCTGCAGATGAGCTTCGGAAATTTGCCCGGTCCGGGGTGTCAGGCTCGGGTCCAAAGCATGTATTAAAGATGATTTTCCCACTCCGGACACACCAGAAAGCAGATTAATGCCAAAGCCTTCTGCTCCATCCCTGCCTGTTGACATCGCCGCACGCAGTTGGTCTATGCCCTCACCCGTTTTTACGGATGTCATTATAACGGGATAACCGGCGGCTTCATATATGGAGCGGAAGGAAGAGATAAATTCCTCGGCGTCGCAGGAAAGGGTTTCCTCGGTCGTGGCATCAGCGCTGCAAGCAAGCGTGCGGAGCAAGTCCACCTTGTTGAGAACTATGGTGGCAGGGATGCCATACACCCCACAGGTCACGAGCAAACGGTCCAGAAAGGGCAGTTTCACCTCCGGGAAGGCCAGAGTAACTATAATGAAGGCGCGGTCAACATTGGCTGCGATGACGTGGGCCTCACG
>JAEDMF010000027.1 GCA_016303175.1 Bacteroidales bacterium | reverse complement strand
TGTATGCGTAAGTAATTGAAATTTATATAATTGTTAAATTTTTAACGAATCATTGATATCACATGCTTTAAGTTTAAGTTGAAAAACAAGCGCCGATGTCGGATATGACATCAGCGCCTTGTTCATTCGTAGCCTTCTACGTTAATACACAGGCTACTCTTTTTCGTTTAACGGCAAATACCAAAGACCGTGTATATTGCAGTAGGCATATACACCCTTTGCCTTCTTGCGGCAACAACGGAACTTCGCATGAGGCCACGCAGATTTTTCGTCCTTGTCGTCTCCCCCATCCTTGCATTCGTCACCAAAAAAGCGGGACAACAAACCCTTTCCATCGCAGCATTCGACAACATCTTTGGCCTCAGCCTCGCTCGCAGCAAGTTTGTCCGCACAAGCTGCGTCCTTCACGTCACAACACGGCTGCAAAGTCTTGATACAAATGCCATCCTCCATTTCCAAGGCAATCATAGAGATATAATGCTCCGGCGTACATGGATGCGGTTGCGAACCAATTCTGACCTTCAACTTATGATCCCCATCCCACTCCACTTCAGGCAGATGCTTCTCCCTGCCATTATCCACGCTCTTGGGTTTCATTAGAATCATTTCTGAGCCACAACAATGAGGCACAACTCCGGAATCAACCACCTTGCAGATAACATTTCCGCATGTGGAACAACGATAAAACTTAATTTCCATAACAAACACTTTTTATGCCTTTCGGCGGTTAACACTATGGAAACCAATGGCAAAAGCCGAGCCAAAAACTGCATAGGGCTACAGATTGCAGGGTGCACAAGGTGTGCAAGGCCAGCAAAAGAACAAAGCAGCACAGGGGCCTATGAGCTACAGGCCATAAACCTAAGGCTTCTCAGACTATAGAGATAGGCGGCCCTTGAAATAAGAACTAAAGACAAAACTGTTCCACACCATCACAGGAAAACTCTCGCAGGAAATGTCACGAAAACGCCACATTCTGGCGAAGCGCGCGAGAATACGACGGACCTTGTGAAAAAAACTTTCACCGATCTCCATAGTCAGTTTAGGGGTGAAAGTGTCCTTAACGACACGAAGCAGTCGGGTATCGTCCTTCGAAACGACAACATCGTTGCAAGTAATATTCACACCAAGATACTTCACGCAGAAATCAGTCATAATTTCAGCGAAAACACGTGTACCGCAAACTTCACAATCTGCATAAAATTGAGCCCAATCCAAATTGTCCTGCTCCGCACGAAGGAAAACAGCCCAGTCATAAAGCATACGGAGGGTGAGCCCCCACGAAAAGAAATTGCTGTATGCGTGCCTTATAAGGAACAAGGCGTTGAAGTGGGCACAAGGACGTATCATTGCCGTGTTTCCTATTGGAGTACTGCAGTAAGCCCCAGCGAAATTACGAGGTTCGTCTGTTCCCGGGACAGTCTCTTTGCGGTAGCGGGCAGCATCTGACGGGTTGCCGATGGTTTCAGGACGAAGAATGGCAGAGTCTGAGGGGCCGCTGGTTTCAGTATGTAGGCGGGCAGGATGGCAGCCCTCAATTATAGCCTCAAGAAGACGTTCACTGCGCCGTCCCCGAGTTGTATTGTTGAAATCAGTCAAATATTGATGATTTTCAAACATCAGACCTCCAATGAACAGATGTGAATGCTTTGAAGTCCCCTTCTCGTAACGTCCGCCAAGCGAGACAGCTACATCATTTCCACGCTCAAAACCGCTGGCTCCCGCAGTCTCATGGGTCAACCTTTCTAAAGACAGCCAACAATCACAATCTCCGCATTCCCTCAAATATGGTTTGTCATAATAAGTACTGAACGAAATCCCCTTCAGCACCGACATTGTCACACCTTCCCGTTGCAGAGCTGCAGCATAACGCGCTGCGACGCTGAATTGGGAATTGTATTTGACCTTGAACGACTCTGCCTTCCCAACCATATCCATCAGTAAATCCATAGAAGGTCTAAATTCCGCCGGAAGCATCTCCACTGCGCTCAGCACCAAAGAACTAATCCCGTGCCGGCCCGCAAGATCCATCAAACTCGTCCACTCCTGCGGACTCAAAGGCAGCAATTCGAGACACTCCCGGGTATCACGTCGGACCGTCGCACCCAGCAGCAACATCAAAGCCTTTTCATATCTCAACATATCCTGTCACAAACAACTTGCAAAGATATGAAATTCCAACATAATTCTCCCAATCTCCAAAGGACTATTGGATAACCCATACCGTCACTGGAAGTTCCTCCCTGCAGAATTCAGGGAACAGAAGTGCATATAGTAATCCTCAAAAAATAAACAAGCCCCGCTTGTACTACATAAACCGCTAAAGTGGAACTAAAGCCTTCGTACAGAGTAGGACTCATTTTCTATTCCTGCAAAGATAAGGATTTATTTCAATAATCCAATATCTTCTAACAATAGTTCGTTTTATGAAAGTCACGCCACGGCGCGAACACCGTAGAATAAAAGTTCCAAGCGGCAGCGAGGCCCTTCGACTGCAAAAAAAAATACGGCCGACAGACCGTATCCTTTATCGTGCGGGCGACCATGGAGGTTTGGAGGGGAACGCCCCTCCAATCATCAAGCGGCAGCGAGTCCCTTCGACTGCACAAAAAAATACGGCCGAATGACCGTATTTTTTTGTGCGGGCGAAGGGACTCGAACCCATACGCCTTAGGCACATGATCCTAAGTCATGCTTGTCTACCAATTTCAACACGCCCGCTCTTATCATCTGCAAAGATAAGCAGATTTTTCAAAAAGGAAAAATCTTAGTCAGCCAGAAATAGCCCAACACGAAGCCCACCACCCCGACAAGCAGTCCAACCCGCGTCATATCCTTGGTCTCAACAAGGCCAGTAGAAGAGGCGATGGCATTGGGCGGAGTGGATATAGGGAACAGCATAGCAAGAGAAGCGCAGATTGAGATGAAAGAAATCATTGCATAAGTGCCTCCCATCGCCGCAAAACTGACATTATTAGCGGCAGACGGATCCGCCATACCCTCGGCCACAACAATCAGTATAGGAATCAACAGCGCTGCCGTTGCTGAATTGCTGATAAAATTCGACAGGAAATAGCATACTAAACCGGCAATCAGGAAAACGAGAAGTACACTCATCGAGCCGAAAGGAATGGCGTTAATGAGCACCTTGGCAAGTCCTGTACCCTGAAGAGCCGTGCCGAGAGCAAAACCTCCCGCAACAAGCCAGAGCACACTCCAATTGATTTCCTTGATATCCTGACTCGTGAAAATACCAGTAACGGTAAACACTGCCAGAGGAATCAGCGCAACTATATTTGAATTGATGCCGGTCAATTTTTCAGTAGCCCAAAGCAGGATAGTTCCTATGAAAGTAACCCAGGCTACATAATACTTCCAATTCTTTTTGACCGGATGTTCCGGAATATGCAATGACAGACTCTTGGTCTTGAAAGGGAAGAGAATTTGAAGTATAACCCAGGCAACCAATATCATAATGATGACAAAGGGCACCATTCTGACTGACCATTGCATAAAAGTCACCTCGTGGCCGGCTTCGGCAAGAAAACGCACAGCTGTGGCGTTAGGAGGGGTTCCAATGGGCGTACCTATGCCACCCAAATTTGCGGCAACTGGTATGGCAAGGGCGAGTCCCACCCTGCCCTTGTCATCGGAAGGCAGAGAAGACAGGACGGGAGCCATAAAGGCGAGCATCATTGCAGCCGTAGCCGTATTTGACATAAACATCGACAATACCGAAATGACTATCAGGAAGCCCAGCAGCACAAATTGCGGTCTCGAACCGAAAGGCTTGAGCATCAATCTCGCAAGAGTAACGTCTATGCCGAATTTTTGAGCTATTATTGCAAGCACGAAACCTCCGAGAAAGAGCATTACGACAGGGTCGGCAAATGCAGCCATAAGACTCTTGTAGCTGACCAGCGTACCATACTTGGGGTCGCAAAGGAAACCAAGTCCCTTATCCGAAATAGTCAGCAATGATATCACTATCACCAGCAGCGAAGTAGTCCAGTTGGGAATAATTTCACTCATCCACATCATCGCGGCAAAAACGAACAGCACAATGACTCTCTGCTGGACAACGGTAAGGCCCTCAATGCCGAAGAAATCAACGGGCACAGCCCACAAAAAGATGGTGGTGATGAGCACCAGAGGCAACATCACACACCACTTGACCGAAAATTTGGAATGTTTCATACTTCAGGACTTGAAATCTACATTGAGCGCCCGTGGCAGTTCTTGTATTTGAGGCCTGACCCGCAAGGGCAGGGGTCGTTGCGACCCACTTGCTTATCCACTTTTACAGGCATCTTGGGGCCACGCTGTCCATTGGTGACAAGGTCTGTGCGGCTGGTCTCATAGTTGATTTTCTCGGGCCTGGGAGCAGGGGCCTGACGCACTTCCTGCGAATCGCGCAAAGGAATATGGGCACGGAACAGGAAGGAAAGAATATCCCTGTCCATTTCCTCGAGCATAGTCTTAAAAAGATTGAAGCTTTCGAGTTTGTAGATAAGGAGGGGATCCTTCTGTTCATACGAAGCCGTCTGAACACTCTGCTTGAGGTCATCCATATCACGCAGATGCTGTTTCCACAGTTCGTCGATATTGTATAAGGTTATGCGCTTGCCCAGTTCACGCGCAATCTCCTTGCCCTCAGTGGCAACAGCCTTTTCGAGGTTTACCCCGAGAGAAAGCTGCTTCACGCCGTCAGAAATGGGGATGAGGATATTGGTGTACATCGAGCCCTGTTTCTCATATACCTGTTTTACAACGGGATAGGCCTTGGCAGCTATGCCGTCCATCCTGCGGCTGTAAACCTCCTGCATATGGGTGAGAAGAGCATCCGCAAGTTCGCGGGGACGCGCCTTTTCATAAAAATCGGCGTCAAAGCCAGTATCAATGCTCAAACTGCGCATCACCTCTTCCTCGAAGGCGGCATAATCATAACCTTCTGTGGAGTCCACAAGGATTTCCGCCATATCCATCATCATATTGTTGATGTCGATTTCTATGCGCTCACCGGAAAGGGCGTTGCGCCTCTTAGTATAGACAACCTCCCTCTGCGTGTTCATAACATCGTCATACTCAAGCAGATGCTTGCGGTAGCCAAAGTTGATTTCCTCCTTCTTCTTCTGGGCCTTCTCTATGGCGTTGCTGAGCATTGAAGATTCGAGAGCCTCATTATCCTGCATCCCTAAGCCGTCCACCACCTTGGCGATTCTCTCCGAACCGAACAGACGCATCAGATTGTCTTCCAATGAAATATAGAAGCGTGAAGAGCCCGGATCACCCTGACGGCCTGCACGTCCGCGCAACTGCCGGTCCACACGGCGGGAATCGTGACGCTCTGTACCGATAATGGCAAGACCGCCCGCGGCCTTTACCTCGGGAGCCAACTTGATATCCGTACCGCGGCCAGCCATATTTGTGGCAATGGTCACAGTGGAAGTCTGTCCGGCAAGGGCCACAACCTCAGCCTCGCGAGCGTGCTCCTTGGCATTGAGCACCTGATGCTTGATACCCCTGATTTTGAGCATACGGCTCAACAATTCGCTGGTTTCAACATCCGTTGTACCCATCAGTACAGGCCTTCCCTGTCCAATAAGTTCTACAACCTCGTTTATCGCAGCCTCGAACTTGGCCTTTTTGGTCTTGTATATCAAATCATTATAATCCTTGCGGGCAATGGGCTTATTGGTGGGGATAACCACAACGTCCAGCTTATATATGCTCCAGAACTCACCTGCCTCCGTCTCGGCTGTACCTGTCATACCGGAGAGTTTGTGATACATCCTGAAGTAATTCTGGAGAGTAATGGTGGCATAAGTCTGGGTGGCGGCCTCTACCTTCACATTCTCCTTGGCCTCAACAGCCTGATGCAGACCATCGCTCCAGCGGCGTCCTTCCATAATACGGCCGGTCTGCTCGTCAACTATCTTCACCTTGCCCTCATCTATCACATAATCGACGTCCTTCTCAAACATCGTATAGGCCTTGAGCAACTGATTCACAGTGTGCACCCGCTCGCTCTTGAGGGCAAATTCGGCCATTATGGCATCCTTTTTCTCGAGCTTTTCCTCAAGGCTGAGAGCGGAATTCTTCTCCACCTCGGCCACAGCGGAGCCAACGTCGGGAAGTACAAAGAAATCCTTATCGGAATACACCTCGGAGAGAGCGTCGTGGCCCTTATCAGTCAAATCCACCGAATTCTGCTTCTCGGTAATCACATAGTAGAGAGGATCGGTGATTATGTGCATCTGGCTCTCGTTGTCCTGAATGTAGAAATCCTCGGTCTTCTGGAGAAGCTGCTTCATACCGGGCTCCGAAAGGAACTTGATGAGGGGCTTGTACTTGGGATAGCCCTTGTAAGCGCGGAAAAGCAACTTGCCACCCTCCTTCTCGTCGCCGGCGGCGATGGTCTTGCGGGCCTCATTGAGTATGGAATTCACCAAAGCCTTCTGCTGATTGTAGAGCCTTTCCACACTGGGACGGTATTCCAAAAATTCCTGATTATCACCCTTGGGTACGGGACCGCTGATAATCAGAGGGGTACGGGCATCGTCGATAAGCACGCTGTCCACCTCGTCCACGATGGCATAATGATGTTTGCGCTGCACCAGGTCATTCAGGTCAGTGCACATATTGTCGCGCAGATAGTCGAAGCCGAACTCGTTGTTGGTACCGAAGGTGATGTCGCAGCGATAGGCCTTCTTCCTGCCCTCGGAATGGGGTTCGTGCTTGTCGATGCAGTCCACGCTCAAGCCGTGGAACTGATAGAGGGGGCCCATCCACTCAGAGTCACGCTTGCTCAGGTAATCATTGACCGTCACAATGTGCACTCCCTTGCCTGCTAGGGCATTGAGGAAAACGGGAAGGGTTGCAACAAGGGTCTTGCCCTCGCCTGTCGCCATCTCGGCCACACAACCCTCACGGTCGCGTTCACCGGGCTTCTTTGCAGGATTCTTACGGCTGCGGTTCAGCACTATGCCACCAATCAGCTGGACGTCATAATGCACCATATCCCAGGTCACTTCGTTGCCGCCGGCCATCCAATGGTTCACCCAAACGGCCTCATCGCCTTCAATGCTGACAAACTCCTTGCCCGCTGCGGCGAGTTCGCGGTCGAACTCCGTGGCTTTCACTCGTATTTCACTATTTTCCTTGAAACGCCTTGCAGTACTCTTCATTACGGCAAAAGCCTCCGGCAGAATTTCCTCCAGCACAATCTCAATGGTATCATCCACCTTCTTCACAAGATTGTCCTGCTCTTTGGCGAGGGCCTCCTTGCGGGCAGGCTCGATATCCTGCTCAAGTTCCTCCCTAATCTGCGCAATACGCGCCTCATCCTCTGCCGTGCGGTCCTTGATAATCTGCCTTAAGGCAGCAGATTTCGCGCGCAGTTCATCATCACTCAGAGCGTCTATCGAAGGATAAACCTCCAGTATTTTCTTAAGAGTAGGCCTGATGGCCTTCATATCCCTGTCGGCCTTGGAGCCGAAAACTTTTCTAAATATCGTAGTAAGATTCATAACAAAACAATATACCCGCGAATTTACAAAAAATCGCCCGCTTTTCCAATGAAACGGGCGATAAAAACACAACAGTTATACATTCAGCGCCAGAAGCGGGCCGTAATGTCTTGACGATGATAATAAAGACGCTGGTTGGTACCCGGCTTGTTCAGGGGGCCGGCCTCCTCAATATAGGGACCAACCTTGACATAGTCAAACAACTCGAATATGTCATCCTCAACACTCTTGCGTCCGCTGTATAAGGCAACTTCGACATTGGGGTGGGCGCTGCGCACGTGACGCGCCAGAGTACGCAACGCCTCGGGATCCTGCCCTTCTCCCAACATCAGAAAACAGTTGATGCCAAAATTTTCAGCAATCAGCCTGTCTATCACCTGCGGAGTCAGCTCCTTACCTATATCCTCCTTCAGAAAGGGGGAATGGCAACCCGGGCAGTTGCCGGGACAGTTGCTGATTTCCACCGCCAAAGTCACCTTGTCCGGTATTTCCTCAATGACGACGTCCGTCAGTTCAGGAACGTATTTTATCATTTCCTTTCCTCGTTACTATGCCTCGGGTGTAGTCTTGGCATTCTTTGCTGTATAGTAACGGGTTGCAGCCTCAACCTGACGAGGCTCGGCGAAGGATGAAACTCTCTTAAGATAGCCGATTACACGTGTAAGATAGTCCAGATCCTCGCTACCGCACTTGGGACAAACCTTCAGAGTATCCTTGCTGATATGGCCGCACTTGTTGCAAACAGTGTTGCGGCAGTTGAAGGTGAAGTAGTTGGTGCCATAGTGGGCGGCAGTGTTCAGCAACTGGCGGTACTGCTCCTTGCTGAGATGCTCGGCTATGTTCATATGGAGGGCCGAACCACCATCCAGATATCTTACAAACTCCTCGCCGTGCAACTTGAACTTGTCTATCATCGAAGTGTTCACATCCTCGGGATTGTAGAAATATGAGCTATAGAGATTGTGCTTCTTGGACACGAAATATCCGTCCTTTGCATCCCACTTGTAGTTCTTTGCCGCAAGGTTCTCTGCAGGCACGAACTCGGTGTTGAACATGGCATCCTTCGTGGCATCCTTCTTATTGCACATATTGATGGTCTCCAGCACTACGTTCACGAACTTCTTGTACTCATCGTTGGGAGAGACCTCCAGGCCCAGGAACTCGGCGGCCTCGGTAAGGCCGTTCACGCCTACGGTTAGGTACTGCTTGCGCATATCAATGAAGCCTGCGCGATACACATCAAGCATATCAGCCTTGAGGAAGTCCTTGATGATTTCATTGAAGGCAGTCTGGTACTTATGCACCCTCTCAGTCATAATGCGTATCTCCTTGGCAATGTAATCATTATAAAGAGCATCCCTGTCGATTGCAGGACTGCCGGGAACAGGAGCGCCGGCACTGAGCACAACACCCTTCTTCTCTTTGAAATAATGGCGTGTGGCATCCTGAATGAGACGATTGAGATTGATGGTCATCACTGACTTGGAGCCTGTAGCAACAGAGGCTGTACCCATAGAATACTGGTGCGTGGTGACATTGTGGGCATTGTCATCCCTCTTGATTTCATTCCTGAGTCGGCAGCAGCTGCTGAGGCTGTCGGGGCTGTTGCTGAGGTAGCAGAAGAAGCTGTGCCCCTTGGACCACATTTCTGCCGTGAAATCAGCGTATTCCTTATCCACGAAGTCATCTCCGCCGTCGGTCAGCAGGGCCATTGTCTCCACGGGGAAGGTCAGCACGTAATGCAGGCGTTCCTCATTGAACCAGTTCATAAAATGCTTCTGCAGCCAGGACAGGGTTTCCCATATGGGAGCGGTGCCGTCAGGAAAGCGGAAGTCGCCGAAGACTCCGTCGAAGTAGGGCTTGTCGAAGTAGCCGATGTTCCAGAACACAGTCTGGTAACCCCTGTTGCCGGCAGGCATGTTCATAGAGTGAACCACCTGCTGGAAGCAGTTGTCAATCACCTTGGTGAGAGTGCGCTGCTTGCGGTTGAGTTCCACCACATCGTCCAGATGCTCGAGATAATCGTCACCGTAATCCTTGCGGATGAAGTAGTCCAGATACATAAGGAACTCGGGTGTTGCCACGGCGCCCATGAACTGGGAAGAAACGGAGTACACGAGATTGATGAACTCACCGCAGAAGGACTTCAAATCAGTGGGAGCCACAGACACACCGCCCAACTCCTGCAGGCCGTGCTCCAGGAAGGGATACATCGTGATGGCAACGCAGTAAGGGTAACCAGGCGTGCCACTCTCGTCGTGTTTGTACAGAATGTGGGTCTCAAGGTCCTTTATGTACTGCTTCGCAAGCTCCTTTCCGTAAAGGCTCTTGATTTTGTCCACCATTATGTAGCGGTTCTGCTTAATATTGTTCTCCTTGTAGAGCTCGTTGCCCAGAGTGACAATATTCTTGCTGGTGACATTGGCGTTGGCGTCGAACTTGGAGCCGGTGGCGGCATTTTTGGCTTGAATGTAAGATGCAATGAAGTCACGTTTTTTGCGCAGGTCAACGTCGGCGTCGAATTTCTCGATATATGCGTGAGCCACCTTCTTGTTGATGGTCATCAATCCCTCCTCAACCTGACGGCGGATTTCGCGGCTGGTTATGCCGTCATAAATGTACAGGTTATCAATCAGTGATGTGACTACTGCTTCGTCACAATACTCGCCCGCTGTCTTATAGGCCTCGTGTATGCCTCGGGCAAGTTTGATCTTGTCGTATTCCTCCAAAGATCCGTTCGTCTTTCTTACATCCATAATATCCTATTTTTTCTCATTTCGATAAAAGCAAGGACAAAGTTAATAGAAAAGGGGTGTCAGTAAGAGAGACTAATCAAGAGTTATCAACAAAGTTTTTAACAACGCCACACAAATGCTTGAGCATCAGTTTTTAATACATTTCTAGAAGTTTTTCGAGGGCGGGAACATCCAAATCTCGGCCAACTATGACGCCTCTACTGTCGATGAGAAAAAGGCGCGGGGTCTGGATGACGCCGTAATCGAAAGGATAGTTCGCGTCACCTCCACGCAAATGATAAACCTTTGTCCTACAAGTATTTACCACCTTAAGTTCGCGGGTAATATAGGTTTTCCATGCCTGGGCATCCTCTCCGGTGTACACAGCGTAGAAGTTGAGTCGGGGATGGGCATTGGAAACCCTGGCAGCATTGGAGGCCCTTGAAGCATTGGAACCCTTGGAGGCATTGGAACCCTTGGAGGCATTAGAGCCCTTGGAGCCCTTGGAGGACAGCAAAGCAGTAAGTTGGTGACTATAGTATAGGCATTTGGGACAGGAAGTGCTGTAGAAGTACAGAATGTGCAAGCGTTTCTTGTCGGGCATGGGCACAGTAAGGCTGTCTCCCCTCTCGGTGGGAAGGGTGAGGGTGCGGGCCTTTGCGCCTATCAGGGAGGACCGGTTCAACAGAGCATAAAGTTCGGCCTCATCAAGTTCTTCAATCTCGGGAAAGACTGCCTTGAAAGTGGCGAACCAAGTATCATATATATGTATGGCAACATTCTCGGAGCCCATCAGTTTGGAGCGGCGGAAGTGTCTGTAGGCACGGGTGGCGACGACATTACGCAGGGAATCTTCCGGCACGGCGGCAATAAGCAGGTCCACCTCGGCTTCGGCCTTCGGAATGGAAAGATGGTCTATATGGGCGAGGTATTCGTCGAGTTTGGCCATCAGGGCCGTGCTATCTGCAGAAGAGGACGCAACTGTGGTGGATGAAGCAACTAAGGAGGCAGTAGAGGCTGGATTTGAGGGTGTAACAAATGCAGAGAAGGAAGAGGAAGGTGACGTTGCCGACAAAACGCAAGAGCCTGATACTGAGGGATACGGAGAGACTACGGAGGGAGTTGCCTGGCGTGGAGTGGCGTGCATGCAGACGCAGAACACTACAGCAAGGGCTGCTGACGCGATATGCCTCAGAGAAGCCATATACTACAACTTGACATTATTGGGCAGAAAAGCGCTCAAATCGCCGTTATGCTTGACGAGGTCCCGCACCGCAGTGCTCGAAATATGGGCGTACTCCTGAGCAGTGGGGATTATGATGGTCTCAATATCCGGAGCAAGCTTCCGGTTGGCGTCCGCAATGGCCTTTTCGTTGTCGAAATCAATGAAATTCCGCACCCCACGAACAATATGGTGGATATTGTGGGTATGACAATAATCCACGGTCAAGCAATCATACTCGTCAATTAATACGCCTTGGAGTCCCTCAGTGGCCTGCCTAATGATTTCCACACGCCTCTGCGCAGAAAACATGCTTCGCTTGTCCTGATTCACGCCGACGCCCACAACCACCCTGTCGAACATCGTCAAAGCCCTCTTCAAAATATTGAGATGTCCCAAGGTAAAAGGGTCAAAGGACCCGGGGAACAATGCTGTTTTTGTCATCACAATTTCCAATCAATCGGAGTTTTACCATGCAAAGATAAGTAATCATTTGCTATTGAGAAGTGACGGCAGCCGAAAAATGCTCCTCCAGCAAGGGGAGACGGGTGGGCAGCTTCCAAAACAAGGTGGCGTGTCCTGTCAACCAATGCGGCCTTACTCCTTGCGTATGCACCCCACAGCATAAACACAACATTGTCACAACGGGTACTCACAGCTGAAATAACCGCATCCGTAAACTTCTCCCAACCTATCCCCCTGTGTGACGCAGCCTTCCCGGCCTCTACCGTCAATATAGAGTTCAGTAACAGAACACCCTGAGAGGCCCAGGGAGTCAGGTCCGTCCCGCCGCTCATCATTACAGAACAGTCCACCACGATTTCACGGAATATATTTCTAAGCGTAGGAGGGATCTTGATGCCGTTCGGAACACTGAAACTCAGACCCATAGCCTGACCCGGACCATGATAAGGATCCTGGCCCAGCAGCACCACCTTCACATCTTCCATATGACAAAGCTCAAAGGCCCGGAAACGCTGTTCCTTCGGCGGATACACCACCGTGCCCTGCTTCTCCATTGCGTCAAGCCTGTCTGCAAGCTCCCTAAAATAAGGCTTCGCAAATTCAGTTGCGAACAAATCAGTCCAGGCAGCGCCTACCATCCCCGCGCTATAATCTTTCACGTCCACTTTTAAGATTCACTCCTCAAGTTTCACACTTGCGTAACTTATTTACACTTTCAATATCCGGATTAACGGCGGCTTCCGGATTGTCCGCTTTCATCGTTGAAGCAAGCTGTTGCTCCCGAAAAAATCCCAGCATGCTCCGCAAACAAAAAACTGACCGCAAGCCAAAAGACTTTCCGGTCAGTTTTTCCTTTACCTCAAGGGAAACTATTTCTTCTTGTTGGCGTACCTCTGGTAGAACTTGTCCACGCGTCCGGCGGTGTCAACGAGTTTCATCTTACCGGTGTAGAAAGGGTGTGAAGTGTTGGATATCTCGACTTTGACCAAGGGATATTCAACACCCTCTATTGTGATGTTCTCCTTTGTGGAGGTGCAGCTGCGAGTGATGAACACTGTGTCATTGGACATATCCTTGAAAGCTACAAGACGGTAGTTTTCGGGATGAATTGACTTTTTCATTTTTCTGTTTATTAACGTTAATACCAATTGGACCGCAAAGATACACCAAATATTCTGTTCTGCAAAATATTTCGGGCATTTAGAAGCTGTTTAAATTTCAATCGCAGATTTTGTTATACATAAGCCGGCAGACGGAACTGGCAAAAGACGCCATCGACTACACCGTCCTTGACGACTACAGGACCCACTACCCTCAGGTCACGGCAACCGAATCCAGATCCGCAAGGGCGAGACCATCCTTCTCCCTGCCGACTCCATCAGCGCAACCGCCACCCATGAAGGAAAGATGAAACTCCTTGCCTGCCATCTGTAAAAAGGACGGCACAATTTTCTGTGAATCGAGGTACACAGATTTTCGGGGAATTTTTGGAAAAATGCAGATTTATGCGTATTTCTTTTTGGATAATTGCATAAATATCTGCATTTTTGTTTTGGAAAAATGCAAAGCTATGTTGGAAAGAAAAATATCGCATTACATTGAGCATTTTTATGAGGTAAATAAAGGTGCACTGTTACTCTCTGGAGCTCGCCAGATTGGCAAGACATATTCAATCAGAAGGTTTGCAGAAAAAAACTTCAAAAGTTTCATTGAAATTAACTTTGTCGAGAGCCCCGAAGCAGTCGAAATATTCTCGACTGCCAGGAATAGCAATGATATCCTACTTCGATTATCTGCTTTCACTGATAAACCCTTGATAAAGGGTGATACGCTGATTTTCTTTGATGAGGTTCAGCTATGCCCCGACATGGTTACCGCCATAAAGTTCCTTGTCGATGATGGCAGATATCGCTATATATTGAGTGGCTCGTTGCTTGGTGTAGAACTTAATAATCTCCGTTCTGTACCAGTGGGCTATATGGCAATTAAAGATATGTATCCATTGGATTTAGAGGAGTTTATGTGGGCTGTCGGTGTAAACAAAGATGTAATTGGCGCATTGAAGAGTGCATGGGAGACCAAACAACCAGTCGATGATTTCGTGCACCGCAAAATGATGGATGTATTTCGCCTATATCTGATAGTAGGAGGTATGCCGGATGCCGTCAATGCCTACAAGGAGAACAACAATCTTCAGGATGTAATGGCAAAGCAACAGGAAATCATCAGATTATACAGAAAAGATATCTCACAGTATGACGAGGCAAGACAGTTGAATATTAAGGAAGTCTTTGATCTTATTCCGTCAGAACTTAACTCCAAGAACAAACGCTTTATCATTAAAAACCTTAATGAGAAGGCCAGAATGGAAAAATACAGAGATGAGTTCCTGTGGCTGAAAGATGCGGGAGTTGCAATCCCAACATACAATGTCGAAGAGCCAAAAT
>JAEDMF010000026.1 GCA_016303175.1 Bacteroidales bacterium | reverse complement strand
AATGCAATAAAAGGCAAAATACGTTTCATATTATGATTTTGAATAGTTTCACAATGTAATGTGTAACAGGCACATCACACGACTGAAGAACACAAAGATAGCTATTAACATCCCTCCTAGCAAATTTTTCAAATCTTGCCTTTTGACATTTTACTACACAGCTTTCTCCGCAGCAGTGGTAGAAAATGCACTTTCGAGCAAATATCATCCTATAAAACTACCGACGCAGGCGTGGGCGCAGCGGATGCCGTCGAGGGCAGAGGAAACGATGCCACCACTGTAGCCGGCACCTTCACCGCATGGATACAAACCTGGCACAGACAGATATTGAAGTGTCTGAGAATCACGCGGGATACGGACCGGACTGCTGGTTCGGGACTCAACGCCCAACAGCAGAGCATCATTGGTGTAATATCCACGGATAAGATTGTTGCCGACCTGCGGAAAAGCATATTTAAGACGCAGGCTCACATGCTCGGGCAAAAGCTCGTGCAAAGGAGCTGGCACAGTCCCCGGTACATAACTTGAATGCGGAAGGTCCTTTGAGGGCAGTCTGCGGCAGAAATCCATCATCCTCTGGGCGGGAGCCTTGAAGCTGCCGCTATAACGGAACATAGAGCGCTCCACGTCCCTCTGCAGATGCATCAGCCCAAGAGGTCCACGAGCGGCATACTCGGGAAAATCCTCCGGTTCAATGCTGACCACAACACCACTATTGGCCAACTTCCCGGAACGTGAAGAATTACTCATGCCATTGAGCACAAGCTCCCCTTCCGAAGTCATTGAAGGCACAAGCAGACCTCCCGGACACATACAGAAGCTGAATACTCCACGACCTTCTATCTGGGTCACAAAAGAATACTCCGCAGTAGGCATATAAGGCTGATATTTGCCGTGATACTGCACATTGTTGATTAAGGACTGGGGATGCTCCACGCGCACTCCAAGGGCAAACCCCTTAGCCTCAAGCGCCCACCCCTTGCGCTCGAACAGCTCATAAATATCGCGGGCAGAATGACCTGTAGCAAGAATTATAGAGGGAGCGCTGAACTTTTCGCCACCACGGCAAGTCACCGTCAACTCGCCTGAAGCATTGCGGGAGATATCGTCCACGCGGCAGTTAAAATGATACTCACCGCCGTGCTCCTCAATGCAGTGACGGATATTTTCGACTATCCCGGCAAGACGGTCTGAACCTATGTGAGGATGAGCATCGAGCAATATGGACGGATCGGCGCCGAAAGCCACGAGTTGATGGAGCACCTCACGAATGTCTCCCCTCTTTGATGAGCGCGTAAAAAGTTTCCCGTCACTGAAGGTACCGGCTCCCCCCTCCCCAAAGCAATAGTTGGAATCAGGATTCAGCTCGGAACGGGTGCTGAGAGCGGCAATATCCCTCTTGCGCTCGTGAACATTCTTACCTCGCTCCAATATTACAGGCTTGAGGCCCTCCTGAAGAAGCCTGAGGGCAGCAAACATACCTGCAGGTCCAGCACCCACGATAATGACCGGACGGGCTGAAGCTACATCTTTGTATTCGGGTAGAGAATAAGCCTCGGCCGGAGCTTCTCCCTTACGGTAAACTTCATATTTATAACGCCATAGCGGTTCACGGCGCGCGTCTATGCTGCGGCGTACCGCTATACAGTCTCCGACCATGGAAGGCTGGACTCCGAGAGCACGGGCAGCTGCGGCGCGGACACTTTCCGCTTCAGGCTCCCGGCCCAAGGTCACGGCGATTTCTATCTCCTTCATAACACAAGTTTCGCAAATTCTTAGTTATCTGTGACTTCGAGAGTTGTGCGGATTGCGAAACTTCTTCCTGCCGCACGGCTCTCTTCTACGTTACCCTTCTCCTAAATCCTCTTCCTCGGGAAGAGGACTTACCTACGACCTGACGGTCTCTAAAATAGCTTGTTTCGCATTTGAGCGAAACCTTTATCAACACAAGTTTCGCAAATTGGGAATAACTACAAATCGGCGGCGCGGGCTGCAGGAGCAACTGAAAGACTGGCCCTTTCCCCCGCAAGATAATGATAATACCCCGCAATAGCTATCATTGCAGCATTGTCCGTAGTGAACTTAAACTCGGGAAGATATGTATTCCACCCGCGCTTGCGGCCTTCTTCCTGCAATCTCGCCCGCAACTCAGAATTGGCAGAAACGCCTCCCCCTATAGTCACTTCAGATATACCTGTATCACGTGCTGCCTTAATGAGCTTATCCATAAGGATATCAATAAGATGACGCTGAAATGAAGCACAAATATCCTCCTTGTTCTCCTCCATAAATGAAGGATTTTCTGCAAGCTGGTCACGCACGAAATACAACAGCGAAGTCTTGATACCGCTGAAGGAATAATCATAACCCGGGATATGCGGTTTGGCAAACTTGAAGCGAGTTGGATTGCCCTGCTTGGCGAGTCTGTCCACAATGGGTCCCCCGGGATAACCAAGACCCATCATCTTGCTGCACTTATCAAAAGCCTCTCCCACAGCATCGTCAATGGTCTGGCCAAGAATCTCAAACTTCAAAGGCGAATCCACGCGGACAATCTGAGAATTGCCGCCGGACACCAACAGACAGAGATATGGAAACTTGGGGTGAACGAAAGGAACATCCTTCTGCTGAACAAAACCCGCCAGTAGATGTCCCTGAAGATGATTCACCTCTACAAGAGGGCAATCCACCGCCACCGACAAAGCCTTGGCAAAGGATGTGCCCACAAGCAGGGAACCGAGCAAACCAGGACCACGCGTAAACGCAATTGCGGACAACTCGGACGCCTTGACACCAGCACGGGCAAGAGCCTCACTCACCACAGGAACGATATTCAGCTGATGTGCTCTGGAAGCAAGCTCGGGAATCACTCCCCCGTATGCCTTATGGACATCCTGCGATGCTATGACATTGCTCAGCATCACTCCATCCGATATTACTGCGGCCGAAGTGTCATCGCAGGAGGACTCTATACCCAGTATGATGTCTGCCATAAATTTCTCTCTTTACGGGTGCAAAAATAGCAAAAATCGGCGAATAATTATTATTTTTGTGAGATTGACCTTATACGCGCAGAGCCGCGCAGAGCGGCGAAGAAACATAGCAGTAATGAAAGCGCGGGAAACAATGCCTTGGCAATGAAATGAAGAAGGCCCACCTCATATTGAGAATTATCCTATTTTCCCTGACCACTTTGGTTCTGGGAGGAATTGCCATTGTACATATTCCGGCCGTACAGGACATGGCAGCGGCAAAGTTGGAAGCCCTGCTCGAAAGTAAAATTGACGCAAAGGTAAGTATCGGAAGGCTGCGCTTCAACGGCATCGGCAGCATCGCCATACATGACCTCGTGCTCATAGACCCGGCACCTTATGAAAACGAAGGTATGCGGGGGCCCGACACCCTGCTCAGGGCAGGTACGGTTGGAGTGAAACCAGCTCTGCTTTCGCTCGCCTACAGGGAAGATTTCCTCATTAAAGACCTCACGCTGAAGGACGTGGATATGCGTATGGCAACTGAGGACAATCTCTACCACAGCAACCTCAAACGCATGCTCCGCAGCCCCTACCAGCCAGATGGGAAGACTTTCGCGGAAAAACGCATTTTCACAATCAGAAAGTTTACTGTCAGAAACTTCAATTATTCTCTGCGCAACCTTAAGGCTCCCCACAAAGCACCGGGAAAAGGTAAAATAGATTGGAAGGACATCCAGGTATATGATTTGGAACTGGATGCCGACCACTTCAGCCTCAACCACGGCATCTTCGAAGCCAATGTAACGCACGGCTGTTTCCGCGAAAAGTCCGGAATAGAAATCAAAAGTCTGACAGCAAGGGCCGACGTTGGCAAAGGCAACGTGAAAGTGAGTCGCATACAATTATGTGACGCTCATTCGCAGTTGAACCTGGACTTGAATATGGCCGGCCGGAAAAGAGCCTACCGGCACTTCCTTGAAGACGTGGTCATAACTGCTGATATCCGGGAGGCCAGTGTGGACACTCGCACCATCTCCTATTTTGTCCCGACAATGAAGGACATTCCCGACACACGCCTGACCCTGCACGGAAAGTACTACGGCAGTGTAGCCAAGATGATGTTCGACAAACTGAAGGTAGATGTGGAAGGCAGCGCTATAAGCACTACCATCAACGGAGGCCTGTATGGTCTGCCCGACAAAAGCAAACTGAGTGCAAAACTCGGCCTGACAGGCACCACATTCCGAACGAATCAGATACAGACCCTGCTTCGCAAAATGGGGAAAGCCCCGGCAAAGGACCTCGGCGGCATAGGCAAAGGGCAGCTTTTCAGGGCTGACATCTATACTGACGGAAGTATCCAAGACCTCAACCTTCGGCTCAAGCTTCGCCAAGGCAATAAAGGCGGAGCAATGAATGCCAAACTCAGGGTTCAGGGACTGGAATCGGGAGAAGGCGGAGGGATGAAAATAGACGGACATCTGGAAAGCCGCAATCTGGACCTTGGCAAACTGCTCGGCAAGGAGAAACTTGGCCTCCTAAGTGCAGAGACGGACCTGTCCGCCACCCTTCCGCACAAAGAGCAGCCCATAGACGCGCGTCTGTCGTCCATAAAGATTGACAAAATGCACCTTGCCGGTTACACCTACGAACACTTGAGCGGCTCAGCGGCCCTTCAAGGCAAAGATGTCACCGCAGACCTCGAAATAAAGGACAAGGCTCTCGAAGCGGAACTGACTCTATGGTCCAGCAAATACGAATACAACGCCTCGATGGTCATCGGCAAAGCCGATCTGCACAAACTGGGCCTTGACAAAAGGGATTCCTCCCGCGCCAGCCTTATGCTCTACGCCCACCTAGACAAGGACCTGAGCAAGCTCAAGGGCAACGCCGTGCTGTCGGAAATATTCCTGACGGGTGAGGAAGGCACATCCCACATCAGCGATGTCACCGTCAATGCCGACAACTCGGAAAACCGATACAATCTCAGTCTGGACTCAGACTTCATAACCGCCTCCTTCGTTGGAAACCGCAATGATATGCGCTTCAGCCTCAACACCTTTGATACTAGAGACCTGCTTGCCTTCATCATGCCTGGCATTTACGTCGAATCCGGCACTAGCATCAACGCCGCGATAGACACTGACGGCAATGTGAGCGGCAGCATACTGTCAGGACGTCTGGCAAAGGGCAAAAACAATCTCAAGAACCTCCAGGCTAGCATCTCAGGGACCAAAGACGACGCCTACATCAGTCTGATGACCGACGAAATAACCCTCAAGGACATCACCATACTTAATAACAGCCTCAGGGCCAACCTGAAGGACCGCAAGTGCCTGACCTTCGATTTCAGCTGCGACAACGCCGTCGAGCAAAAACGCACGAAAGCCGACATACACGGTCAAGCCACGCTGGAGGGCCGCGACAGAATCAACGCGGAAATACGCCCGAGCAAGGTGACAATTTCCGGAGAACAATGGGATGTGCCCCTGTGCAGGATAAGCAAGACAGGGGATGACATCAGCATTGACAACCTTGCCCTTACATCTGGCAACAAGTCCATCACCCTGGACGGCGGCATCAGCGGCGAATCCGAACAGGAGTTGAAGCTTGGTATCCGTAATTTGGACCTTTCTCGAATATCCAGCGTAGTAAAGGGAGGCAGCCTCAAATTGGGCGGAGTACTGAATGCCACCGGCTCCATTCATTCACCTTTCAAGAAAAAACAACTGCCCTATCTGGACCTGGCCCTGGCTGCAGACAGCGTAAGCCTTAGCGGAAACGCCCTCGGAAGCATCAAAGGCAGTTGCAGTTTTGTTCCGGGCGAGGAAATGATGAACATCGCTCTAAGGGACAGTCTCGACGGCACCATTCCCTTCAGTCTGGAGGCAAGGCTCAATCCCGGAAACAGGGACATCAACGGCAGACTTTCCTTGAACGCCTTCCCCCTGCATTCGGCCCAGCCCCTGTTTTCGAGTCTGCTGAGCGATATGGACGGAACTCTCCACGGCATAGTGGATATACAGAAGGACAGCAGCGGAGTGGCCTTGTCGAGCAACGGGCTGGAATTCGAAGCTTGCAGCATGACTCTGGCACTGACGGGAGTGAAGTACTCCCTGAGCGGTAAGATGGGCATTGACAACAAGGGCCTCATACTCGACGGCCTGTCCCTGCGCGACCGTTTCGGCAATTCAGGCAGTTTCAGGGGCGGTCTGAAATGGAACAGAATGAACAATATGAGGGCCGACCTGAGGGTAAACCTGCCCAAGATTGAAATTCTGAATATGCCCACAGGCAACGCCGCCTCGAAAATTTACGGCAACGCCTTCGTAGGCGCACTCGCAAACATCAGCGGCCCTCTTAACGACCTGGAGGTAAGCCTGACCTTGCGCACTTTGGACAATTCCACAGTGCACACCCGCATCACCAACAAAATGATTGCGACGAAGCATAACCTGCTCACCTTCATAAATCCTTTCGAAGACAATATGCCCGACCTATACACCCAGCATATGCTCGGCAACAAAAAGAAACGCAAGGAGGGCAGCCGTCTGCGCATCAATGCAAGAGCCATAATAAACCCGGAAATGCTGCTCTTTGCTGATATGGAGGCAAAAGGACTCAACGCCAACGCCTGCATACAAGGCAGAGGTGACATCACGGTCAATTACGACAGCAATGAAAAGGGCATCAACCTGCTGGGCGATTACGCAATTACGGACGGAAGCGTCAATGCGCAGGTAAGTTCCCTCGTAAAAAGAGATTTCACCATCAAGAACGGCAGTTCAATCACCTTCGGAGGCGACTTGATGCAGAGCATAGTTGACCTTGAAGCCACATATCAAACAAAAGCATCCATAGGAGTGCTAATCGCCGACACGACCTCCGTAGCCAACAGAAGAGTGGTAAACTGCGGCATACTCATCAAGAACAAGATAGCCAATCCCAACATAAACTTCAGCATAGACATCCCGGACCTTGACCCCTCGGCCCAAGCCAAGGTGGAAAGCGCACTGAGCACTGATGACAAAATACAGAAGCAATTCCTTTCCCTGCTCATTTCCAACAACTTCCTGCCCGATGACCAGGGCGGCATCATAAACAACAGTTCGATGCTATACTCGAACATGTCCGAGATAATGTCCAACCAAATCAACAACATATTCAACAGACTGGACATCCCGCTGGACCTCGGCTTCCATTACCAGCGGACAGACACTGGCAGCAATATGTTCGACGTGGCGCTGAACACCCAACTTTGGAATAACCGCATCATCATAGGAGGCACCGTGGGCAACCGCAAACAGCTCAACACTGCCAACGAAAGCATCTTCGGCGACTTTGACATACAGCTCAAGCTCATACCCTCGGGCTCTCTCAGGCTCAAAGCCTTCTCCCACTCGGCGGACCAATACAGCAATTACCTGGACAACTCCCAAAGGAATGGTCTGGGAATCACCTGGCAACAGGAATTTGACTCATTCAGAGACTGGGTGCGCAGGCTGTTCTCAAAGAAGGAGACAAAACAGAAGATGGACGAAAGGGACGTAGTGCGTGGACGAAGATTGAAAACAGTGATTTTGGATGAACAATAAAGGCAAATTATATTTGATTCCCACTCCTCTGAGCGAGGCTGATATGCATCTGGTGTTGCCTGAGGCAGTATTCAGGGCCGTCTCGGAGATAGACTGCTATGTGGTGGAGGAACTGCGGACAGCAAGACGCTTCCTAAGCGCGGCCGGACGCAGAGGACAGATAGAAAATCTGGAGCTGCACGAATTGAACGAGCATACGGAAGCAGCGGAGGTGGAAGCTCTCGGAACCCTGTTCGAAGGCGGGCGCAATGTAGGTCTGATTTCGGAAGCGGGCCTGCCGGCAGTTGCGGACCCCGGAGCGGCCCTTGTTGCGCTGTGCCACAGAAAAGGGATTCAGGTAGTCCCCCTTGTAGGACCGTCCTCCCTGATGCTGGCCCTGATGGCAAGCGGGCTGAACGGCCAAAGTTTCGCATTCAGGGGCTACCTCCCGGCAAAAACGCCTGAGCGGAAAAAGGCCCTATGTGAATTGGAAAAACTGTCGGCAAAGACGGCCCAGAGCCAGATTTTCATAGAAACGCCCTACCGCAACGATGCAATGCTTCAGGACATTCTGCAGTGCTGCAACGGACAGACAAAGCTCTGCATAGCCACGAACATCAGCGCCGAAGATGAAAAGATATTGACAAAGACAGTTGCACAATGGAAACAAAACGTACCACAGATAGGCAAGAGGCCGACTGTATTTATACTGTCCGCCTAGAAGGGATGGAATTCTTCGCCTGCCACGGAGTTCTGGAAAGTGAGCGCAGGGAAGGCAACCACTTCAAACTTGATTTTGAAGGGAAGTACAGGAGCAAGGCCGGCTGCAGCGATGCCCTTGAGGATGCGCTGGATTACGGAGAAATCTACAAAACCATCGCCACCCAGATGAATATGGGCCCCTTCAATCTTCTGGAAACCCTGTGCTTCAATATACGGGAGGCCCTGATTGAGGGCTTTCCTCGTCTGGAGAGCTTCAGAATAAGGGTTGCAAAGGAAAAGCCGCCCGTAGAAGGCCCCTGTGCGTGGTCCTCTGTCGAGAGTGTATGGCAAAAAGAGACTCCGGAGCAGACAAATCAGAAAATGAGGGGCTGCAGTGATGAACTTGCGAAACTTGAGTGATGAATAAAAAAGTTGCATTGATTACCCTCGGCTGCAAATTGAACTATGCCGAGACCAGCACATACGAAAGAGGCCTCGTCAAGGCAGGCTGCGAGGCAGTATCTTGGACGGAAACGGGGATAGACCTCTTTCTGGTGAACACCTGTTCTGTTACGGAACACTCGGACAAGAAATCACGGAACATAATACGCAAGCTCCACAGGACAGCGCCTCAGGCGGCAATAGTCGTGACGGGATGTTCGGCCCAACTGCGCAGAGAAGCCATCGAAGCCATTGACGGAGTGGCCAAGGTTTTCGGGGCGGCGCAAAAAAATGAGGTTGTTCCCTACTGCCTGGCTCTTCTGAGACTGGGGGCTGCGAAATCCGGTGCGGCAGGAGCAAAGCAAGGCAAGGCAGAGCAGCAAGACGCGGAGGCAGGGGGACAGCTGGATAATGACTTTTTCGGAGCCTATTCCAGCGGAGAAAGAACCCGCAGCTTTCTCAAGGTGCAGGACGGCTGCGACTACAAATGCCACTACTGCACCGTGCCCTACGCCAGAGGTGAAAGTCGAAATGCCCCTATACATTATATAATAAGTCAAGCAGAGGCCATTGCCGCCGAAGGCATAAAAGAAATAGTGATTACGGGAGTCAACACAGGCGACTTCGGCAAGAGCACGGGTGAAAGTTTCCTTGACCTGCTGAAAGCCCTGGACAAGGTCTCCGGAATAGAACGCTACCGCATAAGTTCCATAGAGCCCAACCTGCTCACAGAAGAAATCGTTGATTGGATTGCCCGGGGAAGCAAAGTCCTACCCCACTTCCACATCCCCCTGCAGAGCGGCTGCGACACCATACTCTCAGCGATGGGACGCCGCTACACCACGGCCGATTTTGCAGCCAAGATAGCATACATACGCAAGAGATTGGAAAAAGAAGGCCGTCAGAAGGTTTTCTTCGGCATAGACGTGATAGTAGGCTTTCCCGGAGAGACCGACGAAATGTTCCGCACTACCTATGACTTTCTCGCAAATACCATAAAACCGGCCTTCATCCACATCTTCCCCTACTCCAGAAGACCCGGGACGCCGGCAGCAGAGCGCAGGGACCAGATACAAGACAGTGTAAAAACCGCAAGAGTGGAAGCTCTCGAGGCGCTATGCGAAAAATTGCACAATGAATTCATCTTGGCTAACAAAGGAAAGGAAAGCAAAGTTCTCTTCGAACTCAAATCCAAATCCGGAGCAGCCGAGGGATGGAGTGAAAACTACATCAGAGTAAGTGTTCCATATGAAGAGGGCATCATCAACGAAATCAGGAAAGTGACATTATGAGCAGAGCGAAATTGACCATATTGGGCAGCGGCACATCCCAGGGAGTTCCGATGATAGCGTGCGACTGTCACGTATGCAGTAGCGACGACCCCAGAGACAAGAGGTTCCGCTCGGCCGCAATGGTGGAAATGGACGGGATGAGGATAATAATAGACGCCGGCCCTGACTTCCGCAGCCAGATGCTGCGCGAGAAGGTGCGCCACATAGACGCCATACTGTTGACCCACAATCACAGGGACCACACAGGCGGTCTCGACGACATACGTGCCTTCAACTACTTTGAGCGCAAGGATATGCACATCTGGTGCGAACCCTATGTAAAGAAGGCCCTGGAACTGGAATACCCCTATGCCTTCGGGGAAAACAAATATCCCGGGGCGCCGGAATGGAAGGTACACCTCATAGAAAACGAAGACACATTCACCATAAAAACCCACAACAACGGCCCTCTGCTAGTATGGGAACAAGGTCACGGCTACACCCACTGTCACACTGACGAAAACAAGGATGAACGCTCCATCGAAGTGACTCCAATAAGAGTATGGCACGACAAACACCGTTCCTATCCCATTTTCGGTTACCGTTTCGGGCAGATTGTCTATCTCACCGACGTAGCGGAATTTCCGGACAGCCAATGGAAAAAGCTCGAAGGAGCCGAAGCCGTCACAATCAACTGCGTAAAGATAGGCGCTCCCCACTACTCGCATTTCTGCCTTGAAGAGGCTGTGGATTTTGCCAAAAAAGCTTGCGACAAGGCAGGCATAAAGCGCTGCTATCTCACCCATCTGAGCCATTCGATGGGCACTCACGAGGAATTGAGCGCAATGGTGGCGCAGGAGAACAAATCATATTCGGGCCTTGACATCAAAATAACACCCGCCTTCGACGGTATGGTAATAGAATAGGAGGACAAGAGAAAAAGAGGCAGGAAGGCCGAAGGGAAGGCGACACAGAAATAAAAGCGATGGAAGATATGGAGAAAAAGGCGCTTGAAACGCTGAAACGCTGGTGGGGCTACGACAAGTTTCGCCAGGGTCAGATGGATATCATACGCTCTGCTGCAGAAAGGCGGGATGTGCTCGGCATTATGCCCACCGGCGGCGGAAAATCCCTCTGCTTCCAGGTTCCCTCAATGATGAGCGAAGGCATTGCTCTCGTTGTGACTCCTCTGATTGCCCTGATGAAAGACCAGGTGCTCACCCTTCAGAAAAAAGGCATCAAAGCCCTGGCAATCCATACGGGAATGAGCCGCAGAGAGGTGGACACGGCCCTAAACAATGCCGCCTACGGCGACTTCAAGTTCCTCTACGTATCTCCGGAAAGACTGTCCACGGACCTGTTCAAGGGTTGGATAAGAGACATCAAAGTCAATTATATAGTAGTGGACGAAGCCCACTGCATCAGCCAATGGGGATACGATTTCCGGCCAGATTACCTCGATATAGCCCGCATACGTGAGATTGTGGATGCAAGCGTGATTGCCCTCACCGCAACGGCCACACCGGAGGTTGCCCTCGACATTATGGACAAGCTTGCGTTCAAGGCCCCCAATATGGTAAAGACCAGCTTCGAGAGAAAAAACCTGGCCTACAGATGTCTCCGCACAGATGACAAACGCGGAGAAATACTGCGGCGCTGCCTCAACGGCACCGGCACCGGCATAATATACGTACGCAGCCGCAAGCTTACCGAAGAACTCGCCTCCTTCCTGAAAAGCGCCGGGGTATCAGCCTCCTTCTACCACGCCGGCCTTCCGCCATCGCTGAGGACCAGGCGTCAGGAAGATTGGCTCCTGGGCCACACCAAGGTGATGGTCTGCACCAATGCCTTCGGAATGGGCATAGACAAACCTGACGTGCGCTTTGTACTACACTACGGTCTGCCCGACAGCCTTGAAGCTTATTTCCAGGAAGCAGGCAGGGCAGGCAGGGACGGAAAAGAATCCGTGGCAACCCTCCTGTGGAACGATGAGGACTGCAGTCGCCTGAAAGCCTCCACCACCCTCTCCTATCCCCCGCTTGAATACATAGAAGACATATATCACAAAGTCCACGCTTTCCTCGGAGTGGCATACGAGAAAGGAATGGGTCTCACCCTGAAGATGGATTTCAAGAAATTCTGCAAGCAATTCAAGCTGAATATGTCCCAAGCCTGGTATGCGGCCAAGTACATTGAACGCTGCGGGCACTGGAACTACACGGAAAACGTCGACATAGCCACGAGGGTGATGATTACCGCGGAGAGAAATGAACTCTATGAAATTGAGCTGCCCGACTCTGGGGCACGGGATTTGCTCGTAATGCTGATGCGGCGCTACTGCGAGATATTCGACTACCCTGTCAATATCGACGAAGCAGGGCTGTGCGCCCGCATAGGTTGCACAGAGGGAGACCTTCACCGGAGCCTGTACCGCCTCAGCCTGAGCCACGTCATACGCTACATACCCGGAAGCAGTTCGGATGTGATTCACCTGAACAACAACAGGCTGCATCCAAAAAACGTGAATCTCAAGCCGGAATTATACAATCTGCTCCGGGAGAGCGCGGCAAAAAGATGCGCAAGTATGACAGCCTATGTGCGGGAGGAGAAAAAATGCAGAAGCAGGATGCTGCTGGAGTATTTCGGCCAGAAAGAATCGGCGCCCTGCGGCAAGTGCGACATATGTGCGGGGACATCGGAAGCTCTCCGGGACAAAATCGACGCATCAAATGCATTTCCACCCGCTATTTAATGGATTATATCAAGAAAAATCGCTATCTTTGCGACGCCTTGAAAAGTAAAATTTAACACACTTATATTATGACACCTAAAGATTTGTCAAAGTACGGTATCAAATCCGTCAAAGAGGTTCTCTACAACCCCACTTACGAGGTACTCTTCAATGAGGAGACAAGGCCTGAGCTTACAGGCTACGACAAAGGTCAGGTAACAGAACTTGGTGCTGTCAACGTAATGACAGGCATCTACACCGGTCGCTCTCCTAAAGACAAATACATCGTTATGGACAAACAGTCAAAGGACACCGTATGGTGGACTTCCGACGAGTACAAGAACGACAACCACCCTCTCAGCGAGAAGAACTGGAAAATCCTGAAGAAACTCGCCCAGAAAGAACTCAGCGGCAAGCGCCTCTTCGTAGTGGACGGCTTCTGCGGCACCCACAAGGACACACGTATGAAAGTACGCTTCATTATGGAGGTTGCATGGCAGGCCCACTTCGTGACCAATATGTTCATCCGTCCCAAGAACCAGGCAGAGTTCGACCAGGAGCCTGACTTCGTAGTTTACTGCGCTGCAAAGGCTAAAGTTGAGAACTACAAGGAGCTTGGCCTCAACTCTGAGACGGCAGTTGCCTTCAACGTGACCAGCAAGGAGCAAGTTATCCTCAACACCTGGTACGGCGGTGAGATGAAGAAGGGTATGTTCTCAATGCAGAACTACTTCCTGCCCCTGCGCGGCATCGCTTCAATGCACTGCTCTGCCAACACCGACATGAACGGCGAGAACACAGCCATCTTCTTCGGTCTCTCAGGCACAGGCAAAACCACCCTTTCAACCGACCCCAAGCGTCTGCTCATCGGCGATGACGAGCACGGCTGGGACAACCACGGCGTATTCAACCTCGAGGGCGGCTGCTATGCAAAGGTTATCAACCTCGACAAGGAGAGCGAGCCCGACATTTACGGCGCCATCCGTCGCGATGCCCTGCTGGAGAACGTTTCTGTGGACGAGAACGGCAAGATCGACTTCACCGACAAGAAGGTGACCGAGAACACCCGCGTATCCTACCCTATCTACCACATCAACAAAATTGTACGTCCCGCATCCGAGGGTCCCGCAGCAAAGCAGGTAATCTTCCTGAGCGCCGATGCCTTCGGTGTACTCCCTCCCGTTAGCATCCTGACCCCCGAGCAGACCCAGTACTACTTCCTTAGCGGCTTCACAGCCAAGCTCGCCGGTACAGAGCGTGGCATCACCGAGCCCACTCCCACCTTCTCCGCCTGCTTCGGTCAGGCCTTCCTGGAGCTCCATCCTACAAAATATGCTCAGGAGCTCGTAAAGAAGATGAAGAAGAGCGGTGCAAAGGCTTATCTGGTGAACACTGGCTGGAACGGTACAGGCAAACGTATCTCCATCCGCGACACCCGCGGCATCATTGACGCCATCCTCGACGGCAGCATTGACAAGGCTCCCACAAAGACCATCCCCTACTTCAACTTCGAGGTTCCCACAGAGCTGAACGGTGTTGACACCAACATTCTTGACCCCCGCGACACCTACAGCAATCCTGAGGAGTGGAACAAGAAGGCAGAGGATCTGGCAGGACGCTTCATCAAGAACTTCAAGAAATACGAAGGCAACGCCGCCGGCAAGGCTCTTGTAAAAGCCGGCCCGAAGCTTAAGTAATTCCTTTTTTAGTAATATGAAAATAATAAGTTGCCTCAGATTTGAATTAGATTTTCGAGGTCA